>NZ_JBQHVY010000009.1:0-92029 GCF_052064255.1 Oribacterium sp. HCP3S3_B9 | reverse complement strand
ATTAAGGTTCCTTTACCGAACAGGCCGATAGCGGAGCCAGAAAACTAACAATGGAGGGGCTTAACGGGCATTTCTGCCACGGATTTTACCCACAGGTACGCCCGAAGAGCCGATTTTTTCAACGTTCTGGTGATCAGATCTTTCCGCCATTCTGGCTGACGCAAGCCATTCGTCCGGCGGCGATCATCTTTGTGATCAGATCTTTCCGCCATTCTGATTGACGTAAGCCATCAGTCCGCCGGCAGCGATCATCTTCTGCAGAAACTCCGGGAACGGCTGTCCCTGGAATGTCTTTCCGGTCGTCTCGTCGGTGATGAGACCGGTATCGAAGTCTACCTTTACCCGATCGCCCTCGGCGATGGCCTGGGCGGCCTCTGGTGCCTCGATGATCGGAAAGCCGATATTCAGCGCGTTCCGATAGAAGATACGCGCGAAGCTTTCGGCGATGACACAGCCAACGCCGCTGGTCTGAAGTACCTGCGGCGCGTGCTCACGGGAGGAGCCACAGCCGAAGTTCTTGCCAGCGACCACGATGTCGCCGGCATTAAGCTTCTTCAGAAAGTCCTGGTCGATGTCCTCCATCGCGTGGGATGCCAGCTCCTTCTTATCCTGAATCGCGAGATATCGTGCCGGGATGATGACATCCGTGTCGATATTGTCGCCATATTTTAAAACCTTACCCTCTGCGTTCATATATTTTCCTTTCATTCCGGATTTAAAGTCCTAAGTCAGCTGGTCCTGAGATCTTACCGGTGACGGCAGATGTGGCTGCAACGGCCGGGGAAGCGAGATAAATCTCGGAGGTGGTGTCACCCATACGGCCGACGAAGTTACGGTTGGTGGTCGAGACGCAGCGCTCATGCGGTGCGAGGATACCCATGTAACCGCCGAGGCATGGTCCGCAGGTCGGGGTCGATACGACCGCGCCGGCTTCGATGAAGTCCATGACGAGGCCTTCCTTCAGCATCTGCATGTAGATGTCCTGGGTGCCCGGGATGACGATGCAGCGTACATCCGGTGCCACCTTGCGACCACGCAGGATCTCTGCCGCCTCGCGCATATCCTGGATACGTCCGTTCGTGCAGGAGCCGATGACGCTCTGGTCGATCTTGATGTCCCCGAAGCTGCCGAGCTCGTGGGTGTTCTCCGGAAGATGCGGGAAGGAAATCGTCGACTTCAGAGTCGAGAGGTCGATCGTCACCTCACGTGTGTACTCCGCATCCGCGTCCGCCTCGTAAACGGTGTACGGCTTCGTAGAATGCGCCTTCATATACTCGATGGTCTTCTCGTCAACCGGAAAGATACCGTTCTTTCCGCCCGCCTCGATCGCCATGTTGCAGATCGTGAAACGGTCGTCCATGCTGAGCTCCGCGACGCCCGGGCCGGTGAACTCGATGGACTGGTAGCGTGCACCATCCACGCCGATCTCGCCGATCAGGTGCAGGATGACGTCCTTACCGGACACCCACTTCTGCTTCTTGCCGATGATGTTAACCCGGATCGCCGTCGGCACCTTGAACCAGAGCTTGCCGGTCGCCATCGCCGCCGCCATATCGGTGGAGCCAATACCGGTCGAGAATGCTCCGAGCGCGCCGTAGGTGCAGGTATGTGAGTCCGCACCGACGGAAAGCTCACCCGCGACGATCAGTCCCTTCTCCGGGATCAGCGCGTGTTCGATGCCCATCTGTCCCACATCGAAGTAGTTCGTAAGCCCCTGCTCATGCGCGAAGTTCCGGCACATCTGTGTGCACTTCGCACTCGTGATATCCTTATTCGGAACGAAGTGGTCCATGACCAGTACAACCTTCTCCTGGTCGAACACGTCCTTCTGATCCAGCTTCTTCATCTCGCGGATCGCCACCGGCGACGTGATATCGTTGCCATGAACGAGGTCGAGCTCCACCATGATCAGCTGCCCCGCGCTCACCGACTCCAGTCCTGCATGCTTCGCCAGAATCTTCTGGCTCATCGTCATTCCCATACTTAACTCCTCTTCTATATCCTGACAAGGACGCTACGTTGCGCTTTCCTTCTTATTCAGTTGCTCTATGCAAACTCTTTCACACACTATAGCACCCCTCCAGATATAATCATAATATATGTTTTTGATAATCATTATCACCGTACGTTATTTTGCCTAATCTTTGTTTTTCGCACTTTGCACACAATTATTTGCGAGGTTATGTCAAAACATGTTACAAATAATCTTGTGTTATGTCGAAAAAATATGTTATATTAAAAATGACTCTTATTCATTACTTTGCTTTAAAGCGTTGAAGAAATTCGGATAAGGGCAGGAACGTCATCGGAAGCATTCACTCAGCCGCATGACGATATGTTCAGTTACGGTCAGACGACCTTATCTTAGGGGGAATTATCATGGATCAGAATCTGTCAGGTTATAAAATTTTCTACGAGGTTGCGAGCTGCGGCAACATTTCGAAGGCCGCGAAGAAGCTGTATATCTCACAGCCGGCGATCTCCAAGTCCATCGTGAAGCTCGAGGACGGACTCGATACGAAGCTCTTTCACCGGAATTCGCGCGGTGTTACGCTGACAGAGGAGGGCACGGTGCTCTACCGCTATATTAAGGATGCGTTTGATAATATCAATAACGCGGAGACCGAGCTGAAGCGTATGAAGGATTTCAATATCGGCCACCTGCAGATCGGTGTATCGACGACACTCTGCCGCTACATCCTGCTGCCATATCTCCAGACCTTCATGCAGAAGTATCCGAACATCCGTGTGTCGATCATCACACAGTCGACCGCACAGACACTCGCTCTGCTCGAGCAGAAAAAAATCGATATCGGTCTCACCGCCGAGCCGCGCACACGTCGTTCGGAGCTCCGCTTCGTTCACCCGAAGCAGATTCACGACACCTTCGTCGCGACACCGCAGTATCTCGAGAATCTGAAGGCGATGTACGGCGAGGACTGTGATCCTTTCCAGGAGGGCAACGTCATGCTCCTCGACCAGAACAACATGACCCGTCGTCATATCGATGACTACTTCAAGACCATGGGCATCGAACCGGCACAGGTCCTCGAGGTCACCACGATGGATCTGCTCGTGGACTTCGCGAAGATCGGCATCGGCATCGGCTGCGTGATCCGCGAACTCGTACAGAAGGAGCTCGACGAAGGCAGCCTCATCGAGATCCCGACCCAGTTCCCGGTACCATCCCGCAGCGTCGGCTATGTATACAACGCCGGCAACACCGGAAAGTCACTCGATGCGTTCCTGAGCATTCTTGACTGATCGAATTTGGAGCAGTTCATGCGGGGAGGCTTCTCACCCGGCTGATTTTTATGAGACGCCTATGCCGAGCGTCTCTTTTTCTTTGTCCACCCCATTCGATTGCCTTTATCTATTTACGCGCCCGGTATGGACATCCCTTAAAAATTATCCGGCTTACAAAATCACCCTGGCTGAACTGTTACGAATATAGAATTTAGAACAATCTAAGGGCCTCCGTCGGATGGACGGGAGCCTTTTTCTGTGGTATGGTTATAAGGTTGAGTGCAAAACCGTGCGTCACGATTCGGGCATACGCGTCGTTCTTCCGGGGCAGCGCACTCATGGTGATCCGTGTACACGATGAACATCGAGTCCATGGAGCGTATCTTCACATCCTGAAAGGAGTTTACTTATATGGCAGAATTAGAAAATCAGAGTCCTTCCAGCTGCAACGGCAACTGCGGTTCCTGTGGTTCCGACTGTGCTTCCCGCCACGCAAATCCAGAGGATTTCCGCGCGAAGCTTGCAGATGGCTGCAGCGTTAAGAAGGTGATCGGCGTCGTTTCCGGTAAGGGCGGTGTCGGCAAGTCCACCATCACCTCCCTCCTCGCCTGTGGCACCCACAAGGCCGGCTTCAAGACTGCGATCCTCGATGCCGATATCACCGGTCCGTCCATCCCGAAGGCCTTCGGTCTGTCGAATGACGGCGTCGGCGTCACCCCAGATGGCAAGCTCATGATTCCAGACAGAAGTGCCGACGGTATCGAAATCATCTCCTCGAACCTCCTGCTCGAGAACGAGACCGACCCGATCATCTGGCGTGGTTCCCTCATCGCACAGGCCGTCAAGCAGTTCTGGTCTGAGGTTCAGTGGAAGGACGTCGACTACATGTTCGTCGACATGCCACCAGGAACCGGCGATGTTCCGCTGACTGTTTTCCAGTCCCTCCCGATCGACGGTATCGTCATCGTCACCTCTCCGCAGGACCTTGTTTCCATGATCGTGACGAAGGCTGTAAACATGGCGGATAAGATGGGTGTGCCGGTCATCGGTCTCATCGAGAACATGTCCTACCTCATCTGCCCGCACTGCGGTGAGAAGGTCAATGTCTTCGGCGAGAGTCATGTGGATGAAGTCGCAGCACAGCACGGCCTCAAGGTGCTGGCGAAGCTGCCGATGGACCCGAAGAACGCGGCCTATATGGACGCCGGTGCGGTCGAAGGCATCGAGCTTCCGGAGATCCAGGACGCTGTACAGGCGGTCATCGATTTCAGCAGGTAATCTATAGAAAAAAATCAGCCGGGTGAAAAATCACCCGGCTGATTTTTTCGGTTTTAGCCCTTCGGAAGCAGAGCTTAGCTCTGCTGGATATCGTTCCGGAGTTTACCTGATGCAATGCCCTAAAGTCGGGCTATCGAGGCCCGACTTTAGCCCTGCCCTGAACTTGAACTTGTAAGGCTCAAGTTCAGCCCTTCGGGCACAGAGCACAGCTCTGTGGGATATCGTTCCGGAGTTTGCCTGATGCAAACTCCTACACTCTCCTACACTCAAAATAATCGGTCTTTACTACTGTACTTGACGCCTTCGCCGAGACCGGTGGAAATGGCCTCGATCACGGCCTGCAGAGCCTCCTCTTCATCTGGTCCATCGCACTCCACGCGGAGATGTGCACCCTGCTTTACACCGGCGGCCATCACGTTGAGAACGGACTTCGCGACGATCTTTCGATCTCCGTTATAGAGATAGATATTGCTTTTAAACTTGATGCATGTCTGCGTCAGCACGCCGGCCGGTCTTAAATGGAGACCCGACTCGTTAATAACATCTACTTCGCCTGTTACCATATCGCTCCCCTTCCTTTGCTTTTCTTATATACATAATACGATTTTGGAATGTCGAAATCAATGACTGTTAACGGCTAAACTCGCAGCCACAGAAGTTCTGCCGGTACAGCTCATACTGCTTTGAGAGCTCGATCGACTTCTGGTAGCCGCCGCGCTTTTTGAAATCGGACGGCAGAAACGAAAGTCCATGCGCCTTCCCGATGTCCTCGCCGATGACATTGAGCACCTCCGAGGACTTCAGCGGCGACAGCGTGAGCGTCGTGCAGAAATAGTCAAATGGGCGATGCGTTCCGACATCGTTTGTCTCTTCCGCTCCGCTCTCCACGCGCTGCGCTTCCGCACATGCCGCCGATCTTTCTTTCGCCGAATCTTCGCTGCACTGCGCCGCAGCGCATGCCTGGTTCATCTCCTCCATGTACTCCGCGGTGCGCTCGAGGCGCTGGCGGTAGCAGAGGTGGCAGCGTTCGCCGCGCTCCGGATCCCGCTCGTGGCCGCGCGCGATGGCGAGGAACTCCCGGTGATCATACGGTGGCACGACGACCTCGACGGCGCCGAGCAGATGCCCTGCGCTGTCCTGCCGCTCCACATCGATGCCCGTTTCGTGGCAGAAGCGCCGGAGCTCGTCCACGCGATGCGTGAACTCAGCCTCCGTGGAAATATTCGGATTGTAGTAGAACAGTGTGATATCGAAGTCCGCACAGAGCGCGTCCAGCACCGCACTGGAGCACGGTGCGCAGCAGCTATGAAGAAGGAGCCGAGGACGTCGCCCCGGTTGCTCCCGCCACCGGCTGATCTCCTGCTCCATCAGACGCTGGTAGTTCTTCGTATTCGGTTCCGGTTTGATATATACCGGCACTTCGGTTTCTTGATTCACTCTATAAATTCCCTCTCATGGATTTACTGTAAGAAATCCCTGATTCTCTTCGATCTGACCGGGTTCCGCAGCTTGCGGAGCGCCTTTGCCTCGATCTGACGGATACGCTCACGGGTGACGTTAAACTCTTTGCCGACCTCCTCGAGGGTTCTCGGATGACCGTCCTCGAGGCCGAAACGGAGCACGATAACCTGACGCTCACGCTCCTTCAGATCGCCGAGCAGGGTATCGATATGCTCGCGCAGCATCACGGACTCAACATTGCCCTCTGGTGAAACGACGTTCGAATCCGCGACGAAATCGCCGAGATTCGAGTCATCCTCCTCACCGATCGGGGTCTCGAGGGAGGCCGGCTCACGCGCGATCTGCATGATCTCCTGCACCTTCTCCTCGCTCATGTCCAGGTGGTCGGCGAGCTCCTTGATGGACGGCTCATAGCCGAGCTCGAGCGTCAGCTTACGCTGCATCTTCGACATCTTGTTGATGGTCTCGACCATGTGCACCGGCACACGGATGGTACGCGCCTGATCGGCCAGCGCACGCGTTACGGACTGGCGGATCCACCAGGTCGCGTAGGTTGAAAGCTTGAAGCCCTTCTCCGGGTCGAACTTCTCGACACCCTTGATGAGACCGAGGTTGCCCTCCTGCACGAGGTCCAGGAAGCTCATGCCACGACCGGTATAGCGCTTCGCGATGGACACCACGAGACGCAGGTTCGCCTCGATGAGCCGCTGCTTCGCGACCTCATCGCCCTGGGACTTCCGCACGGCGAGACGGTACTCCTCCTCCACAGACAGCAGCGGGACCGTACCGATCTCCTTCAGGTACATACGCACCGGGTCCTCGGTACCGATCCCCTCGAGGAGATCGACCGCATCGAGGTCGACATTCTCTGCCTCGACCTGCTTGTACTCTGCCTCGCTCGGGCCCTCGTCATCGGATGCAACACCCTCGACGTCGACACCATCCTCACCCACGACATCATCGACGACATCGTCATCGTCGAGGTCCGGCAGATCACCGTCCTCGAAGCTGTCGAGCTCCTCCTCGAGCGGCTCGATGTCGAAGCCACGGTTCTCGATGAGGCGGTCAATGCTGTCCATCTGATCATCGGTGATCGCATAATCACGGAATGCGTCATTGATATCGGCCTGGCTGATGGTGTTCTTGTTCTGCTCCGCCTGCTTGCAGAGCGCTTCGATCTTCTTGACGAGCTCCTCCTTGCTGATTTCCGGCTTTTCATTCACCTTCTTTTTGGTGGTCTTCTCATCAGATGCTTTCTTTCTGGCCATACTACCCTCCTGTCCTACATTCCGTGGCGATGACGACACGCATCATAACCGGGTTACTCTATATTTGTCCAATGCCTACATCCAGCATACTCCGCTGATCTGCGTTTCCATCTACGCACCGTCCCACAAACTGCGGACCTCTCATGCACGCGTGAATATGAAGAAGCAGGCATGGATACAAACTCTTACACTGCCCTAAGTTCAGGCCAGGGATGCCTGAACTTAGCCCCTTCGGGGAGCAGAGCACAGCTCTGCTGGATATCGTTCCGGAGTTTGCTTTATGCAATACCCTGAACTCGAGCTTGTATGGCTCGAGTTCAGCCCTTCGGGCACAGAACAAGTTCTGTGGGAAGTCGTTCCAGAGTTTGTTTGATACAAACTCTTACACTCTCCTACACTACCCAGACGCTCACGGCCGACACCACGCCGAGTACGGCGATGAGGATGCCGACGACGAGTTCGATCGTGCCCTGTGGGCTCGTGTGCTCATGTGCCCGCTTCGCGTTCAGGATCGTATTTGCTCCGCTCACGATCTTCAGGATCGCGGCCGCGAAAAAGATCAGCGGAAACAGTACCATATTTTCGGTCGGATCGATAAACGCCATCACCGCCATCACCACGATCACGATGCCGATGATGATATGCACCATGTCGAGCATGCGGGACGGCTGCCGCCCTGCTACATTGATTCTTGCCATAAAACTCCTACGTTATTTACCGCCGAGAGTCGTATACACCACTGCCTTGATGGTGTGCATGCGGTTCTCTGCTTCGTCGAAGACGACGCTGTGCGGGCCTTCGAAGATTTCATCAGACACTTCCATCTCGGTGAGACCATACTTCTCGTAGATCTGCTTGCCGATCTTCGTGTTTGTGTCGTGGAAGGCCGGCAGACAGTGCAGGAAGATGGCGTCGTCTTTCGCGTAGCGGAAAGCGTCCGCATTGACCTGATACGGCTTGAGGTCGTGAATGCGCTGCGCCCAGACCTCGTCCGGCTCGCCCATGGATACCCATACATCGGTGCAGATCACGTCTGCATCCTGGCAGGCCTCCGGCACGCTCTCCGTGAAGCTGAGCGTCGCTCCAGTCTCTGCCGCCACCGCCTGGCAGGTCGCGATCAGCTCTGCGTTCGGCCAGTACGCCTTCGGTGCGCAGGCCACGAAATGCATGCCGAGCTTCGCGCATACGACCATGTAGGAATCCGCCATGTTGTAGCGGGCGTCACCCATATACACCAGCTTCTGGCCCTTCAGGTCACCACGATGCTCACGAATCGTCAGCATGTCGGCGAGCATCTGCGTCGGATGGAACTCGTTCGTCAGTCCATTCCAGACCGGCACATCGCTGTACTTTGCGAGCTCCTCCACGAGATCCTGGCCGAAGCCCCGGTACTCGATGCCGTCGTACATACGGCTCAGCACGCGCGCGGTATCCGCGATCGACTCCTTGCTGCCGATCTGCGAACCGGTCGGTCCGAGGTAGGTCGAGCCCATGCCGAGGTCGGCCGCCGCCACCTCGAAGGAGCAGCGCGTTCTCGTCGAGTTCTTCTCGAAGATCAGGGCGATGTTCTTACCCGGAAAGCTCGTCTTGTGCAGGGTCTGTCCCGGCTGCGCACCGGCCTTCTTCTCCGCCTTCAGACGGGCAGCCACATCGAGGAGATAATTGATTTCCTCCGGTGTATAGTCAAGTAATTTCAAAAAGTCGCGTCCAGTTAAATCAATCATCTGATTCCTCTTCCTTTCTTCTTAGTGTCATGTTAACTTCGCTGACGTAAAACTTCATACATCAGCACAGACGCTGCGACGCCTGCATTGAGCGACTCCGTGTGTCCCATCATCGGGATGCGGAGGTAGGTGTCGGCCAGGTCGGCGATTGCATCCTGGAGGCCGTTACCCTCGTTGCCGATCATAAACGCGGTCGGCTGACGATAGTCGAAGTCCCAGTGGTTCTTCGTGCCCCGGAGATGCGCGGCGTAGACCTGCACGCCCTCGGATTTCATGCGCTGAATCTCCGCCGGCAGGTCATCGCTGACCATAAACGGCATACGGAACATCGCGCCCATCGTCGCACGCACCACCTTCGGCGAGTACACATCCACGCAGTCGCGGTTCATGAGGATGCCATCGACCCCCGCCGCCTCCGCGGTACGGAAAATCGTGCCCATGTTGCCTGGATCCTGCAGCGTATCGAGGATCAGGAAGAAGTCGCCCGGAAGCTCCGTGTACTTCTTCTGTCGCACCACCGCGAGGATGCCCTGACTGTTTTTCGTGTCGGACATGTGCTCCATCAGCTCACGCGGCACCTGAAAGATTTTCAGTGCCCGCTGCGCCCCATCGCCCGCAGCCTCCGGCAGGCGACCGTCATAATCGTCTGCCACGAAGATCCGCTCGATGTACGCCGCCGGAATCTCGCTGCACAGCCGCTCGCCCTCCGCGATGAAGAGCCCGCTCTCGCGACGCGCCCGCGCCTTTTTCTCGAGGTCCCGTACCTCTCTGATCAGTTTATTTCCAGTGGATGTAATTCGCTCCACAGCGCCTCCTAAAACTCAAAGTAATCGAACGTTAGCATTATTAATAGTGCTCGTTTATCCACATTTTTCAAGTCGGTCGTTAAACTAATTGAAGGATCACAGCTCAAACCTGGCGTTATATCTTATTTCAGACAATTAAAAAAGCCACCGCGCTTCCGGATCTTCATCCGACTGCACGATGGCCATCGTCACTAGTTTATTTATCGTAGCTTCAGTCCAGCTCCTTCAGCTCGTCGATCCAGATCTGGACGACGGCGTCGCTCGGCATACGGAGATCACCGCGCGGGGAGACTGCGATGGAGCCGACCTTCGGGCCGTCCGGGAGGCAGCTGCGCTTGAACTGCTGTGAGAAGAAGCGCCAGTAGAACTTCCGAAGCCACTTGAGGATCATCGCTGCGTCATAGACCTCCGCCTGTCCCGCTGCCAATGTCTCTGCCGCTGCTGTCGTCACTTCACCCACAGGCTGTACTCCGTCATCACTCTTCGCCACCACGTCGTTCTTCGCCTGCATCCCCACCTGATTCTCTGCCGAGAAGGCGTGGAGCGCGAGCGCGTACACCTTCCGCGGGCTGAAGCCGTAGCGCAGGATCTGGTACAGGAAGAAGTCGTGAAGCTCATACGGGCCGACGAGGTCCTCGGTCTTCTGGCTGATCTGGCCGTCGCCGGTCGGCGGCAGCAGCTCCGGACTCACCGGCGTATCGAAGATGTCGTTCAGACAGCGGGCGAGGTCCGCGTCCTCCGAAGTATCCGCGACGAACTTGACGAGGTAGCGCACCAGCGTCTTCGGGACGCCGGCATTGACGCCATACATCGACATATGATCGGCGTTGTAGGTCGCCCAGCCGAGCGCGAGCTCACTGAGGTCGCCGGTGCCGATGACGATGCCGTTCGACTGATTCGCGATGTCCATAAGGATCTGCGTCCGTTCACGCGCCTGCGCATTCTCGTAGACCACAGAGTGATCCTCTGGATCGTGCCCGATATCCTGAAAATGCTGCAGCACCGCGGTCTTGATGTTGATCTCCCGCAGCGTCGCGTGCAGAAGACGCGTCAGCGTCACCGCGTTATTGTATGTGCGATCCGTGGTACCGAAGGCCGGCATGGTCACGGAAATGATATTCTCACGTGGCAGACCCAGCATATCGAAGGCGCGCGCGATGACGAGCAGCGCCAGGGTCGAGTCGAGGCCGCCGGAGATGCCGACCACGGCTGACTGACAGCCGGTGTGCTCGAGTCGCTTCTTAAGACCGAGCGCCTGGATCGTGAAGATCTCATCACAGCGGGCATGACGCTCCGCCGCGCTGCTCGGTACGAACGGCTTCGGGTCGACATAGCGTCGGAGGTCGGCTGCGTCCGCCGCGAGCTGTCCGGCCAATGTCTCCGCCACTACACCGGTGGCCGCCCGGGACGCCCCGCCGACGCCCGTCTGCGCTGACGCGCCGGTCGCTGTCACCGCGGTCGGCGCCTGCTGACCGACGTACGCCGCGAAGACCTCCTCGAAGGACTTCTTGCGCGGCTGTGCGGCTGCAGGCGAAGTATTCTCCGCATCGTCCGATGTCTGTGCCGCGCCCCCGGCGATTTCCTTCGCCGGACCCACGCCCTCGCCCGTCTTCTCGGCTACCGGCGTGAAGCGGAACTTCACGATGCTGTACTCGTCACGGAGCGCATCATCGATCTCCGGGAAGGTCGTCATGCGGGCACGCTCCTGCATGATGCGCTGGAGGTCGACATCTGCGATGTAAAGACCGGTGTTGAAGCGCTTTCCTTCCGTCACGACGGAGCCGTTCTCCGCGATGATATCCTGGCCACCGAAGACCAGGTCCGTGGTAGACTCCCCGTCGCCAGCATTGGCATAACAGTAGACGGACACAAGCCGCGCACTGGTCGAGCGGATCAGCTCCCGACGGTAGCTGTCCTTGCCGACGGTCTCATCGGAGGCCGAGGTGTTCGCGATCACGGTCGCACCGGCGAGCACATGGCGGGTCGATGGCGGATCCAGCACCCAGACGTCCTCACAGATCTCACATGCAAGGCGGAAATCCGGACGATCCATCGCCTCCACGAGGATGTTCATGCCAAACGGAATCGCGTACTCCTCACCCGTCATCGCCGAGCGATGCGTCAGCGTCACGACACGCGTCTGTCCCGGTGTGAACCAGCGACGCTCATAAAACTCGCTGTAGTTCGGCAGGTTCTTCTTCGGCACCAGCGCGAGGATGCGGCCGGCGTGCAGCACCGCCGCACAGTTATAGAGCTTGTGGTCGACCATATACGGCACACCGACCACCGCCACGAGCTGCGTGCGACGTGTCGCCTCTGCTACCTCATCGAGCGCCGCCGCTGCCCGCTCGATCAGGATCGTCTGGTGAAACAGATCCGCACAGGTATACGCCGTCAGCACCAGTTCCGGAAACACCAGCAGCGAAACACCCTGACGATCCGCCTCCACGATCTCACGAAGCACCGCCTCGGTATTAAAACGCACATCAGCAACTTTGATTTTCGGCGTGGCCACCGCCACCCGCAGGAATCCTTCGATCATAACACACTCTTTCAGAAATAGAATTCAAATGTAGACATCGACCGCAATACAGCGACCTCGTGCCATAAGATGGATATAATTTTAGCACGGAAATAAAAAAAGGTCAGGCCCATAGCAGCCTGACCTTTCGGGTAATTGATAAATCAGTTTCGTCTGTTACCGGAGTACTGTGCTTCTGTTGGCGGCACTCCGGTCATACGAACTGTTTTTTAGTCGTTATTCTCTACCGAGTAGTTCGGTGCTTCCTTCGTGATATGAATATCATGCGGATGTGACTCCTTCAGGGAAGCGCTGGAGATCTTCACGAACTGGCTGCTATGCTGCAGCGTCGTGATATCCTTCGCACCACAGTAGCCCATACCTGCACGGAGACCACCGACGAACTGGAAGATGGTATCCTCTACACGGCCCTTGTATGCGACACGACCCTCGACACCCTCTGGTACGAGCTTCTTCGCGTTTGCCTGGAAGTAACGATCCGCAGAACCGTTCTTCTGCTTCATCGCACCGAGCGATCCCATGCCACGGTATACCTTGTACTTACGGCCCTGGTAAAGCTCGAACTCACCCGGTGCCTCGTCGCAGCCTGCGAATACAGAACCCATCATGACGGTGCTGCCACCTGCAGCGATCGCCTTCACGACATCACCGGAGTACTGGATACCACCATCGGCGATGATCGGGATGCCGTACTTGTCGGCTACCTCGAACGAATTCATAACCGCAGATACCTGTGGAACACCGATACCGGCAACGACACGGGTCGTACAGATGGAGCCCGGTCCGATACCGATCTTTACGCAGTCGGCGCCGGCCTTGATGAGGGCCTCGGTCGCCTCACCGGTCGCGACATTACCTGCGATGATCTGAAGATCCGGGAACTTCTCCTTCAGCATGCTGACGCACTTCAGAACGTTTGCACTATGGCCATGTGCAGAGTCGAGAACGACGACGTCTACATGTGCGTTGATGAGCTCCTGTGCACGCTCGACAACATTGGCTGTGATACCGAGTGCAGCACCGCAGAGGAGTCTGCCCTGTGCATCCTTCGCCGCGTTCGGATACTTCATCTGCTTCTCGATATCCTTGATGGTGATGAGACCCTTCAGATTACCCTCATCATCGACGATCGGGAGCTTCTCAACCTTTGCACGTGCGAGGATCTGCTTCGCTTCCTCGAGGGTGGTACCCTCCTTCGCCGTTACGAGGTGCTCTCTCGTCATGCACTCGCTGATCTTCTTCGTGTAGTCCTCCTCGAAAACGAGGTCACGGTTCGTGATGATACCGATGAGCTTCTTGCCCTCGGTGATCGGCACGCCGGAGATGCGGAACTTCGCCATGAGATCATTGGCATCCTTCAGGGTATGATCTGCGGTCAGGAAGAACGGATCGGTGATGACACCATTCTCCGAGCGCTTTACCATGTCGACTTCCTCTGCCTGCTGCTCGATCGACATATTCTTGTGGATGATACCGATACCACCGCAGCGCGCCATGGCGATCGCCATCTGATGCTCTGTAACGGTATCCATACCTGCAGAAATGAATGGAATGTTGAGATGAATTGACTTCGTAAGATAGGTGGAAACGTCGATTTCGTTCGGAACGACCTCGGAGTACTGCGGAACGAGCAGCACGTCATCAAACGTAATACCATCACCGATAATCTTGGCCATAGAAGAATCTCCTTTCAAATCGCGACTTTTCATAAAATTTAAACGAGTATAACAAAAGGCGGATTGAATTTCAACCCGTCTTTCATCCAAAAATCAGTTCAGTTTTACCTTCTGCGGTGTACATCTTCTCGCCTCGCGCAGCAGTGCATCGGTCACTTCGATATACATGCAGGTCTTCTGCCCCGCACGGTTGTATACATAGCCGAACTTCCGATCGGCCGGACAGTCGCCGGCACAGTCGATGACCTTCGCGTTCTGGAGCTCTGCACGGACCGCGTCCGAGTTCTGCGGAGCGAGTACGATCAGCTCGGAAGCATTCGTATCAACCAGCTGACGACGGCGCGTCTTGTTGAGGATCTGGTCCATCGTGAAGCCACCGCCGACATAGGTATACTCATACTCCACCTTCGAGAAGAGCCAGACCACGTAGGTGCCGAGGCTCACCGCGATGAAGAGCAGGATGCCGAACACGTTATAAAACGCAAACAGCAGTGACAGTACGGACAGCGCGCCCGCGATCACCAGCAGCACCGTCCAGTAGGCCGGCTGCTTTCCCTTCGTCATGTGCTCGATATAATCATCCATCTGTCATCCTCCTTTTTCCTTGGTTTCAAAAATCCGGGCCGCGATGCGACCCGGATTTATTATAACGCTTTTTATTTAATTAGTACATTCCACCCTGTGGCTGTGCTGGCATAGCAGGTGCCGGCTCCTTGATATCTGCGACTACGCTCTCAGTGGTGAGCAGTGTAGAAGCGACGGAAGCCGCGTTCTGAAGAGCGGTTCTGGTTACCTTCGCCGGATCCAGGATACCGGCCTCGAGCATGTCGACATACTCCTCGTGGAGTGCATCGAAGCCATGGCCGACCTCTGTGTTCTGTACGTTGTTGACGATAACAGCGCCCTCGAGACCTGCGTTCGAAGCGATGGTGAACAGCGGAGCCTCCAGTGCCTTGTAAACGATTCTTGCACCGGTCTTCTCATCACCCTCGAGTGACTCAACAACCTTCTTCACAGCCTCCTGTGCGTGAATGTAAGCGGATCCGCCACCTGCGATGACGCCCTCTTCCACTGCGGCACGGGTTGCGTTCAGCGCATCCTCCATACGAAGCTTTGCTTCCTTCATCTCGGTCTCAGTAGCTGCGCCGACCTTGATGACAGCGACACCACCAGCGAGCTTTGCCAGTCTCTCCTGGAGCTTCTCGCGGTCGAAATCAGAAGTTGTGGTCTCGATCTGCTTCTTGATCTCAGCGACACGGCTGTCGATATCCGCCTTCTCGCCCTCACCATCGACGATGGTGGTCTTCTCCTTCGATACCTTTACGCTCTTTGCGCGGCCGAGCTGCTCGATGGTTGCATCCTTGAGCTCGAGGCCGAGGTCTGCGGAGATCACCTGACCGCCGGTCAGGATCGCGATATCCTGAAGCATCTCCTTACGTCTGTCACCATAGCCCGGAGCCTTGACCGCAACGACGTTGAAGGTACCTCTCAGCTTGTTGACGATGAGGGTTGTGAGTGCCTCACCCTCGACATCCTCTGCGATGATGAGGAGCTTTGCGCCCATCTTTACGATCTGCTCGAGGAGCGGAAGGATATCCTGGATGTTGGAGATCTTCTTATCGGTGATCAGGATGTACGGATCATCGAGATTTGCCTCCATCTTATCCATATCGGAGCACATGTAAGCGCTGATGTAGCCTCTGTCGAACTCCATACCTTCGACGACGTCCAGCTCGGTCTGCATGGTCTTGGACTCCTCGACGGTGATGACACCATCCTTGGAAACCTTCTCCATCGCATCGGCAACCATCTGGCCGACCTGCTCGTCACCAGCAGAGATGCCGGCAACCTTTGCGATCTGATCCTTGCCCTTTACCTTGGAAGACTGTGCCTTGATGGACTCCACAGCTGCTGCCACGGCCTTCTGGATACCCTTACGAAGGATGATCGGGTTTGCACCCGCCTCAAGGTTCTTCATACCTTCCTTCACGATCGCCTGTGCAAGCACGGTCGCTGTGGTGGTACCATCACCGGCGACATCATTGGTCTTCGAAGCAACCTCACGAACGAGCTGTGCGCCCATGTTCTCATACGGATCCTTCAGCTCGATGTCCTTCGCGATGGACACACCATCGTTGGTGATCAGCGGAGCACCGTAGCTCTTATCGAGTACTACGTTTCTGCCCTTCGGTCCGAGGGTTACCTTTACTGTATTTGCAACTGCATCCACACCAGCTTCGAGAGCCTTTCTAGCCTCGACACCATACTTAATTTCCTTAGCCATAGCTTTATCCTCCTGATTTACGAAGCATCCTCTGTTCTTCGTCCAATGCTTCCTTCTCTACATCCTCATGTCGGTCTGACGTCCTGCCCACTTCTGCGTGGACCCGACGCGACATCCCGTCGGATGTTACTTCTCGATGACTGCCAAAATATCGTTCTGCTTTACGACTGTATACTTATGTCCGTCAACCTCGACCTCAGATCCCGCATACTTCGAGAAAAGAACGTGATCGCCGACCTTCACCTGCATGGTGATGTCCTTACCATCGACCACTCCACCAGGACCGACCGCTACAACGAGTGCCTGACCCGGCTTCTCCTTATCATTCTGACCTGGAAGAACGATACCGCTTGCAGTGGTCTCCTCCATCTTCTCCTTCTCAAGTACGACTCTGTCAAATAATGGAACCAGCTTCATTTGATTGACCTCCTTAATATCTGCTTTCAGCCCTTCGACTTTTCGCCTCCCGGCGATGCTGTTTATATGAAGCCCGGCACGCATGCGCTGTCGACCGATCACTTCATCCTGCAATCATGCTGTTTTCCCAGCACAAGTGCCTGATCTCCCGATCTTCCAGCCATCGATCATCCGATCGCTCTGCGTCCAGCCTTCTTTTCTAACAACAAAACGTATTATAGAACGGTCTGTTAGCAACGTCAAGAGATGAGTGCTAACAATTTGTAGATTTCACATTTCCTTCACAAACACGCGCGCGGCCCGGAAATTTGTAACAGTTCAGGCAGGGGACCCGGAGGGGCGGCAACGGAGGCACAGTACTCCGAGACCGGTTCAATCTAAGCCGGGGACCCTAAGCGGCACTAGGCCCTCTGCAATCACTGAGTTTTCTTTATGAAAACTCAGCGTTGCAGAGGGTGCTAAGGAAAAAGTACCAAGTGCCGCTAAGGGGACCCGGCTTGATTTCACACGGTCTCTATGTATGGCCTCCGTTGCCGCCCCTCCGGGGACCCACCGCCTGAATTCTAATGAAATTTTCCAGCTTATATCAGCCATAAACGTGTACTAGTTTCCAAATCCTCTGCGATTCGCTACAATAATGAATTAAACGCAGGCATTCATACACTACCTATATCGAGGACTTACCATGGCTCAACATAATCTCGCGAAGGGCGATCTCTTCCATAATATGATCCTGTTTTCACTCCCATACCTTCTCAGCTACTTCCTGCAGACGCTCTACGGGCTCGCGGATCTACTCATCGCGGGCCGCTTCAATGGCGCTGATGTCATCTCGGCGGTTTCGATCGGTTCGCAGGTCATGCACATGGTGACCGTCATGATCGTCGGCCTCGCCATGGGCACCACCGTCATGATCGGGCGTTTCGTCGGTGCAGAGGACGAGGACGGCATCCGACGCGCCATCGGGAACACGATCACCCTCTTCGCGATGATCGCCGTGCTGGCCACCTGTGCCCTGCTCGGACTTACGCAGCCGATCGTCCAGCTGCTGTCGACACCGCCCGAGGCCGTCCCGGGGGCCCTCGCGTACCTCCGCATCTGCTTCGCCGGCATCCCCTTCATCGTCGCGTACAACATCCTGAGCTCGATTTTCCGCGGCATGGGTGACAGCCGCAGTCCGATGCTCTTCATCGCCGTGGCCTGTGCCCTCAACATCCTGCTCGACCTCCTCTTCATGGGGCCAATGCAGCTGGGCGCAGCGGGTGCAGCGCTCGCGACGGTCGTGGCGCAGGCCGCGTCGGTGGCGTTTGCGCTCGTCGGCATCCGGAAGACAACCGCGGGCAGCCGGCAGCATGGTACCGCCGACGTCCGGAATACTTCTGTGGAAGCAGCCATAGAAAACAGGGTGGAAACGCAGATCCATGCATCCGAAGGCGCAGCGACGTCTTCAAACGAACACGCCTGCGCGGATCGCAGCGCCTGGTGGGACCCGGCGATGCTGCACCAGATTCTCAGCATTGGCCTCCCGATCGCCTGCCAGGACGGCTTCATCCAGATTTCGTTTCTGATCATCACCGTGATCGCGAACCGGCGTGGTGTCGACATCTCGGCGGCAGTTGGGATCGTCGAGAAAACTATCAGCTTCCTCTTCCTGGTGCCGTCCAGCATGCTGTCGACCGTGTCGACGATCGCGGCGCAGTCGATCGGTGCCGGCGATCCAGCGAGGGCGCGCCAGACACTCCGGTACGGCGTCGGCCTCGCCAGTGGCATCGGGCTCCTCTTCGCGATCCTGTTCCAGTTCATCTCCGTGCCGTTCTTCACGCTGTTCACGAAGGATCCGGTCGTGCAGGCACTCGCGGTGCAGTATATGTGCACCTACGTGCTCGACTGCGTGGTCGCCGGCATTCACTTCCCATTCTCCGGCTTCTTCAGTGCCTCCGGCCTGTCGATCCTCAGCTTCATCCATAACCTCTGCTCGGTGATCCTCGTCCGCATCCCGGGCGCATGGCTCGCCACGAAGCTGTTCCCGGACACCCTCTACGCGATGGGCCTCGCCGCCCCTGCCGGCTCCCTTCTCAGCGCCCTCATCTGCATCGCCTTCTATCTCGCGCTCCGCAGGAAAGGCCGCGTGTAAACAGTTATTTCTGGAATCGTGATTACGAAATCTGAGCTATAGACACAATTTTTATATTAGCCTTTGCGTATTCAGTCGGCTCGATAAAGATCTTCGCCTGGTTGAACTTTACGGTATTCCGGTTCCGCAGTGTTCCCTCGGCTCCTAAAGATCTTCGCCTGGTTGGACTTTACTCTGCTCTTATCTAATTTTGCGTGATTTCGAAATTACTGGATATGTTTTTTGCTCGAAATAGTCGCGGATGACTGCAAACTATCCAATCATAGTTGCTTTTGAAAATAGTGGATATGTAAATCCTTTTTTCCTAAGAGGACTCCGCCCTCAAGTATCCAGCAATTTGAAAAAGAAGGATTATTGGATATGTGCCAAAGGAAATTCTTTTATACGGTTCAAAATCCATATCTACTATTTCTGAAAATGAAGATGATTAGATAGTACGCTTATATGCGTATATCGAATTTCCCAGAATACTATCTATTAAATGCCGATTTTAAAAATCATGGATAATTTCCGGGCCGCGCGCGATAATTTGCTGGAAATCAAGCCGTATGCTCGCGCGGCAGCAACAAATTTCTAAAACATCAGCCGGAGTGAACCATCACTCCGGCTGAACTGTTACCGATTATTTCAAACGCCAGTACTCGGTCCCCATTATGAACCCGGGCGCTCTGCTCCGGCTGCCTACGCGAGGCAGCTGTAGCCCATCAGGTACGCGTCAACTTCGCTTGCGCAGGCGCGGCCTTCGGCGATAGCCCAGACGACGAGGGACTGTCCGCGATGCATGTCGCCTGCGGTGAAGATCTTCGCGGCATTTGCAGCAGCCGTCGGCTTCACTGTGCTTTCCGTGTGGTAGTGCTCTGCCTCCGTCTTTACGACGTGGCGCTCGGTGAGTGCGACACCGAAGGCGTCGGCGACGTAGCTCTCGCAGCCGGTGAAACCGGCGGCGATGATGAGGAGGTCACACGGAAGCTTCTGCTCCGTGCCCTCGACGAGCACCATCTGACGGTTCTCGAACTTTACCTTTGACGTGATGACGGCCTTGATGCTACCGTCCTTCTTCGTCTCGATGGCCTTAACCGTCGTCTCGTAGACGCGCGGATCATGCCCGAAGACGCGAATGGCCTCCTGCTGGCCATAATCGACCTTCAGGACCTTCGGCCACTCCGGCCACGGATTCGAGGCTGCACGCTCGACCGGTGGCTCCGGCATCATCTCGATCTGGGTCACCGACTTCGCACCCTGGCGGATCGCGGTACCGCAGCAGTCGTTTCCGGTGTCACCGCCACCGACGATGACGACGTGCTTCCCCTTCGCGTTGATGATGCCGAAGGCATGCTCGCCCTGCTCGTGGAGGGCCTTCGTCTGACTCGTCAGGTAGTCGACCGCGTAGTGGATACCGTGCGCCTGCTCGATGGACGGCACGTTCAGTCCGCGCGCCTGCTTCGCGCCACAGGCCAGGACGACCGCGTCGTAGTCCCGGAGGATCGCTGCCGCGGTCAATGTCTCGCGGCCGACATCCACACCGGTACGGAAGACGACGCCTTCCGCTTCCATGAGGGCGCGGCGACGACGGATGACGGACTTGTCGAGCTTCATGTTCGGGATGCCGTACATGAGGAGCCCGCCGATTTCATCCGAGCGCTCAAAGACGGTGACGCTGTGTCCACGGTGGTTCAGCTGATCCGCCACTGCGAGGCCGGCCGGACCGGCACCGACGACGGCGACACGCTTCCCAGAGCGGACCTCCGGGATCCGCGGCTGCATATAGCCCTCCTGGAAGGCCTTCTCGATGATGTAGAGCTCGTTGTCGTGCGTCGTCACCGGCGCGTCATCGAGCCCCTCGACACAGGCCTTCTCGCAGAGCGCCGGGCAGACACGTCCCGTGAACTCCGGGAAGTTGTTCGTCTTCAGCAGACGGCTAAGCGCATGGGCGACGTGGCCGTTGTAGACCTCGTCGTTCCACTCCGGGCAGAGATTGTGGAGCGGACAGCCCGTGAACATGCCCGCCAGCTTCATGCCGGACTGGCAGAACGGGACACCGCAGTTCATGCAGCGCGCGCCCTGCTTCCGACGCTCCTCCTCCGTGAGGGGGATGTGAAATTCTTTAAAATTTTTGATACGCTCCTCTACCGGAACGTCTTTATTCTCTTCTCTCGCATAATCGAGAAATCCTGTAACCTTACCCATGAATACTCCCTCTATCTTTATATTTTACAAACCCGGGACTAGCCCTAAAGTCGGGCTATCGAGGCCCGACTTTAGCCCTTCGGGAGCAGAGCATAGCTCTGCTGGATCTTGTTCCGGAGTTTGCCTGATGCAAACTCCTACACTGCGAATAAAGACTTAAAAGCTTCCAGCTCCGCATTTTCATGGGAGATGCCCTGCTCTTCGAAGTGGCTGACCGCGATCAGTACCTTCTGGTAGTCGTTCGGCACGATTTTCTTGAAGCTCGGGAGGAACATGTCGAAGTTCTGGAGGATCTCTGTGCCGAGCTCCGACTTCGTCTCCTTCACATAATCCGTGAGGATGTCCTTCAGCTCCTTGATGTCATACTTCTCAGTAACCTCCAGCAGGGAAACCATGTCCTTGTTGAGCTTGAGATAGAGCGAGTGATCCATATCGAGGACGTAGGCGATACCACCGGACATACCGGCGGCGAAGTTCTTACCGGTCGGTCCGAGGATGACGGCACGTCCACCGGTCATGTACTCGAGACCATGATCGCCACAGCCCTCGGCAACCGCCGTCGCACCGGAATTACGAACGCAGAAGCGCTCACCGGCGACACCATTCACATAGCACTTGCCGGCCGTCGCACCATAGAGGGCGACGTTGCCGACGATGATATTCTCACTGGCGCGGAACGGACTTCCCTCCGGTGGCGCCACGACGAGCTTACCGCCGCTCAGGCCCTTACCGAAGCCATCATTGGCATCACCATGGAGACGGATCGTGAGGCCCTTCGGGATAAACGCACCGAAGGACTGACCGCCGCCACCGTATGCCTCGACCACGAAGGTATCATCCGGCAGGGTATCGCCCTCCGGCGTCATGCCGTAGTGATCGGTGATCTCGGAGCCGAGGATGGTACCGAAGGTACGGTTCGTGCTCGAAACCTCGACCTTCTCCTCGTGGTGCTGACCGCTCGCGATGGCCGGGGCAAACTTCCGGAGAAGCACCGACTCGTCGAGGGTCTTCTCGAGATGGAAATCATAGACCCGCTTCGGGTCAAAGTGACGCTCCTCCTCCGGAAGGGATGCATAGCGCGGATCCAGGACCTGCGAGAGATCCACCTCTGCCGAGCGCGAGGTGACATGCGCGGCCGAAGCATTGACCGTGAGACAGTCGGTACGACCGATCATCTCGTCCACGGTACGGAAGCCGAGCTCCGCCATGTACTCGCGCATCTCCTGTGCGATGAAGCGCATGAAGTTCATGACGTACTCCGGCTTGCCCGTGAAGCGCTTGCGGAGAACGTCGTTCTGGGTAGCGACACCGAACGGGCAGGTATCCTTGTTGCAGACACGCATCATCATGCAGCCGAGGCAGACGAGCGCGGTTGTCGCGAAGCCATACTCCTCCGCACCGAGCAGTGCGGCGATGACGACGTCGCGACCGGTCATCAGCTTACCATCGGTCTCGAGCTTGACACGGTTACGAAGCCCGTTCTCGATCAGCGCATGGTGCGCCTCCGTGATACCGAGCTCCCACGGGAGACCCGCATGGTGGATCGAGGTCATCGGTGCTGCACCGGTACCTCCATCGTAGCCGGACACGAGGATGACCTGTGCGCCGGCCTTCGCAACACCACTCGCGATGGTGCCGACGCCGTTCTCCGAAACGAGCTTGACGGCGATCGCGGCACGGCGGTTCGCGTTCTTCAGGTCATAGATCAGCTGTGCCAGATCCTCGATGCTGTAGATATCGTGGTGAGGTGGCGGGGAAATGAGAGACACACCCGGGGTCGAGAAACGGGTCTTGGCAATCCACGGATAGACCTTCTTACCCGGCAGGTGGCCGCCCTCACCCGGCTTCGCGCCCTGCGCCATCTTGATCTGGATCTCGACGGCGGAGTTGAGGTAGGCACTGGTTACACCGAAACGGCCGGACGCAACCTGCTTGATAGCAGAATTCCGCTCGGTACCGAAACGGTCCGGATGCTCACCACCCTCACCGGTATTCGACTTGCCGCCGAGACGGTTCATCGCGATGGCCATCGCCTCGTGCGCCTCCTGCGAAATCGAGCCGTAGGACATCGCACCGGTCTTGAAGCGCTTCACGATGGAGGATACCGGCTCGACCTCCTCGATCGGCACCGGCTCGTTCTTCGCGGCGAACTTCATGAGGCCGCGCAGCGTATGCGGACGGCGCTCGTCGTCGATCCGCGCGGTGTACTCCTTAAACAGCTTATAGTCGCCTTCCTCGCTCCGAACCGAACGCTGAAGCGTGATGATGGTCTGCGGGTCGTAGAGGTGATCCTCGGCGCCCCGACCCGAGCGCAGCTGGTGGAAGCCGACGGAATCGAGCGCGGTATCGAGGCTAAGCCCCATCGGATCGAACGCGTGGTCATGCCTGGAGGTGACGCCCTCGGCGATGTCCTTTATGCCAATGCCGCCGACCCTCGACACGGTACCGGTGAAGTACTTCTCCACCAGCTCTTTACTTAAGCCGATGGCCTCGAAGATCTTCGCGGACTGGTAGGACTGGATCGTCGAAATACCCATCTTCGCGGCGATCTTTACGATGCCGTTCAGCACGGCCTTGTTATAGTCCTCGATCGCGGTATGGTAATCCTTATCGAGGATGCCGATGTCGATCATCTCGGCGATGCATTCATGGGCGAGGTACGGGTTGATGGCACGCGCACCGAAGCCGAGGATGGTCGCAAACTGATGGACATCGCGCGGCTCGCCCGACTCGAGGATCAGGGACACGGCGGTCCGCTTCTTCGTCTGGACGAGGTGCTGCTCGACGGAGCTCACCGCCAGCAGGGACGGAATCGGCACATGGTTCTCATCGACCCCACGATCGCTCAGGATGATGATGTTGTAGCCGCGCTGGTATGCACGATCCACAGAGATATTGAGCTGCTCCAGGGCCTTCTCGAGCGAGGTGTTCTTGTAGTAGAGAAGCGAGATCACCTCGGTACGGAAGCCCGGCTGGTCGAGGTCCTTGATCTTCATAAGCTCGACGCCCGTGAGGATCGGGTTCTCCACCTCGAGCACGCGGCAGTTGTCCGCCTGATCCTGCAGCAGATTACCATCGGAGCCGATGTACACGGTCGTATCCGTGACGATCTTCTCGCGGAGGGAGTCGATCGGTGGGTTGGTAACCTGGGCGAAGAGCTGCTTGAAGTAGTTGAACAGGAGCTGATGCTGCTTGCTGAGCACCGCGAGCGGAACATCATGGCCCATCGACGCGGTCTGCTCGATGCCGTTCTGTGCCATCGGGAGGATCACGGACTTCACGTCCTCGTAGCTGTAGCCGAAGACCTTATAGAGACGGTCACGCATCTCCTGCGTGTGCGTCGGGATCTTCCGGTTCGGGATCTTCAGATCCTCGATGTGGAGGAGGTTCCGGTCGAGCCACTCACCGTACGGCTCACGTGCCGCATAGGCCTCCTTGCACTCCTCGTCTGCGATGATGCGCTGTGCCTTCGTGTCGACGAGCAGCATACGGCCCGGCTGAAGACGGGACTTCTGCACGATGTGCTTCGGGTCGATGTCGAGGACGCCGACCTCGGAGGACAGGATCAGTCGGTTGTCGTCGGTGATGTAGTATCTGGACGGACGGAGGCCGTTACGATCGAGGGTCGCGCCGACCACATCACCATCAGAGAAGAGGATCGCCGCCGGACCATCCCACGGCTCCATCATGGTTGCGTAATAATGATAGAAATCCTTCTTGTTCTGGTCCATGAAGCGGTTGTGCTTCCATGGCTCCGGGATGGTCATCATCATCGCGAGCGGCAGGTCGATGCCGTTCATGTAGAGGAACTCGAGGGTATTGTCAAGCATCGCGGAATCCGATCCGCTGCGCTCCACGACCGGGAAGATCTTCTCCACGTCCTTCTCGAGCAGCGGGCTCGACATGGTCTCCTCACGGGCCAGCATTCGGTCAATGTTTCCACGGATGGTATTGATCTCACCGTTATGGGCGATCATGCGGTACGGATGCGCACGATCCCAGCTCGGCGTGGTGTTCGTCGAGAAACGGGAGTGCACGATGGCGATGGCGGTCCGGTAATCCGGATCACGCAGGTCATCATAGAAGGCACGGAGCTGCTTTACCAGGAACATGCCCTTATATACGATGGTTCGGGAGCTCAGAGAACAGATATAGGTATCCTCTGAGGACTGCTCGAACTCACGGCGAAGTACATATAAACGCCGATCAAAATCGATGCCTCTCTCCGCGTCCTCCGGACGCTCGATGAAGCACTGCAGGATATGCGGCATGCAGTCGACCGCCACCTGGCCGAGGATCTCCGGATGCACCGGTACCTCACGCCAGCCGAGGAAACGGAGTCCGTTCTTCTCGGTGATGACCTCGAACATGCGCTTCGCGAAGGTCCGCTTCAGCTGATCCTCCGGGAAGAAAAACATGCCGACACCGTAGTCGCGCTCGTCACGCAGCTGGATGCCCTGCGCGAGTGCCGTCTTCTTAAAGAAGCTGTGGCTGATCTGCAGGAGGATGCCGACGCCGTCGCCGACCTTACCGCTCGCGTCCTTACCGGCGCGGTGCTCGAGCTTTTCCACGATGTGCAGTGCATCGTCCAGGACGCGCGTATCCTGGTGGCCGTCGATGTTCACGACGCTGCCGATACCGCAGGCATCCTGGGTGAGCTCATTCATGTCCTCGAGGGACTGGGGACGCCAGAGTGTGTTGTGTCCCCTGTACTGCTCTGGCACAGTAAAGGTGTTCTGATTTTGATAAGTATTCATATATACTCCACTAATTTTTGGTACGAAGAAATCGGGCAGGGAGGGGATTCATGGTACGAAGAAATCGGTCATGGAGGTCGCGCCCACTCAGTTTAAAGTACGGAACCCAGTGCTGTGTTCGTGACGCCCTGGTCAGAACAAGTTCTGACCGTTCGTCGCGTACACAGCGCAGGAACCCGTTCTTTGAATTCGCAAGCTTGCGACCTCCATGCGCCGATTTCTTCTACCGATAGATTTCTTTAGAAAAATTTAATGGGGTCAGACCCCCTTAAGTTTTTCTGACGCGGTCGTAAGAATTTCGTAATGGGGTCAGACCCCATTAACTTGATTAACGAAGTGAGAACAGGAGCTTCGAGTAAGTCGGGTACGGGAGGTAGGTCTCCGGGATCATCTCTTCGGCTGCGTCGACCGGGGCACGGAGGGCATCCATGTCGGCGAGGATGGTGTCGTGGTACGCGGTTGCGAGGGCGAGGCTGTCGGTGATCTTCTGGGTCTCGGCGAGGTCCTTCTCGAGCTTCTCGACGGCGAGGCCGATCGCTTCGGATGCGGTGTCAAGCTTCGTGAGGATACTGGTCTCGAGTGTGCACTTCGCGCCGGCGAGTACCTGCTTCTTCTGGATCGCGGTGTCGGTGAGGGCGGTCTCGTATGCCATCAGGCCGTCGGTGAAGTCCTTCTTGACCATCTCGAGCATGGTGAGTGCCTCGATGCGGATGGTCTTCGAGTAGTTCTCGAGGTAGATCTCATAGCGGGAGTCAATCTCGATCTCGGTGAAGACGTGGTGCTTTTCGAAGAGCTCCTTGTTCTTCTTTGCCTTGATCTGCGGCATCGCCTCCGGGAGGGACTTGAGGTTGTAGAGGCCTCTCTTCTCTGCCTCCGCTACCCACTCATCGGTGTAGCCGTTGCCGTTGAAGATGATGCGTCTGTGCTTCTTGAGGAGCTCCTTGACGAGCTTCATCGCCTCTGTCTCGAGGTCCTTCGGATCGACATGCTCGAGCTTCGCGCAGATCTGGTCGAGTGCCTCCGCGACGGCGGTGTTCAGTACGATGTTCGGGTCTGCAACGGAAAGTGAGGAGCCCGGCATACGGAACTCGAACTTGTTGCCGGTGAAGGCGAACGGTGAGGTACGGTTACGGTCGGTGTTGTCCTGTACGAAGTGTGGAAGTACGTGTGCACCGGTCTCGAGCTGCTTCGAATCCGAGGCGGTGAAATCCTCGCCGTTCTCGATGGACTCGAGGACCTTCTCGAGCTCGTCGCCGACGTAGATGGAAACGATGGCTGGAGGTGCTTCATTTGCGCCCAGGCGGTGATCATTGCCCGCGGTTGCGACGGATACACGCATCAGATCTGCATACTCATCCACTGCACTGACGATACCCATGAGGAAGAGCAGAAACTGAACGTTCTTCCCCGGCGTCTTGCCCGGATCGAGCAGGTTCTCACCCTCGGAGGTGATCATGGACCAGTTGTTATGCTTACCGGAGCCGTTGATGCCCTCGAAAGGCTTCTCGTGCAGGAGGCATGCATAATTATGCTTGTCGGCGACCTTCTTCATCATCTCCATCGTGAGCTGGTTGTGGTCGACGGCAATGTTGGCGGTCTCAAAGACAGGTGCCAGCTCGTGCTGTGACGGCGCCACTTCGTTGTGCTTGGTCTTCGCCGGAACGCCGAGCTTCCAGAGCTCCTGGTCGAGGTCGTGCATGAACTCGGATACCTTTGGCTTCAATACGCCGAAGTAGTGATCCTCCATCTCCTGTCCCTTCGGTGCCGGAGCACCGATCAGGGTACGGCCGGTGAGCATGAGGTCCTCACGCTCGTTGTAGAGGTCCTTATCGATCAGGAAGTACTCCTGCTCGGAGCCGACGGTGGTATCGACGCGGGTGACCTTCTCCTTGCCGAGGATGTGGAGCAGCTTCGTCGCAGAGTCACTCAGGGTCTCCATGGAGCGAAGCAGCGGGGTCTTCTTATCGAGGGACTCGCCGGAGTACGAGCAGAATGCGGTCGGGATGTAGAGGGTGCCGTCCTTGATGAAGGCTGGGGAGCTCGGGTCCCATGCGGTATAGCCGCGGGCCTCGAAGGTGGCGCGGAGGCCGCCGCTCGGGAAGGAGGAGGCATCCGGCTCGCCCTTGACGAGCTCCTTGCCAGAGAACTCCATGATCACGCCGCCGTTCTCGGTCGGAGAGATGAAGCTGTCATGCTTCTCTGCGGTCAGGCCGGTCATCGGCTGGAACCAGTGTGTGAAGTGGGTCGCGCCGAGCTCAAGCGCCCACTCCTTCATCGTCGCTGCGACGGTATTCGCCACGTCCAGCTCCAGATGGGATCCGTTCTGGATGGTCTTGTGCACTGCCTTGTAGATGTCCTTCGGCAGTCGCTCGCGCATCACCTTGTCGTTAAATACAAGGCTTCCGTAAAGCTCAGGAACCGATGTAGTACTCATAATTTTCTCCTCCTAAAAAAGATATATGGTGGTTGGTGATCCCCACCACATTTCGATGTCCATCTGTCGGCGATCGATACGATCATGACCGATTTACATGGAAATGCGGTAGGTATAAAAAAAGAGGACAATGGGGCACAGGAAATACGATTCCCGGACCCCATTGTCCTCTTCGTTTACAGATTTGATTTAAGTTACAAGGAGACAATGCCATGCAATACGCCTTCGGCGTGGGCATTGTCGTTTGATTTTGCCACCTTCGTGGCAAAACGGGCAAAGCAGCTTTGCTTTAGCAAAGCTCTGAATACGCTCGCCGCTAAGGCCTCCTAAGGAAACCTTAGGAGCTATGTCTCGCCGCCCGGGGGCGTACATGCGCCGCTCCGTGCTTCGCACGGCCCTCTCATGTACCTACAATAATTCTTCCGCTCCCGCGGATGATCTTCAGGGCGACCTCTCGGCGGGTGACGCTGCCGTTCATGGCCTGGCGCTCGAGGTACTTGTGTGCCTCTCCCTCCGTCATGCCCTGCTTCTCGATGAGAAGGGCCTTCGCCCGGCTGACGTACCGCTCATCCTCGAGCTTCCGCTGCAGCTTCGCATTTTCCTCGAGCAGGCGCTGAACCTTACGGCTCATCGCGCCGAGCATCTGGATCGCTGAGACGAAGGTGCCGGTGCTGATCGGTCTCGCCAGGACCGTGATGCCGGTGTCGCCGGCACGGTAAAGCACCTGCTGATAGGCTTCCTTCGACACGATGAGAAGGATGCTCATCGCCGGATATTTGACACTCAGATCGAGGATCGACTGAACGCCGGAATCATCCGACAGCGGTGTGTAGATGATCAGGAGATCCGCCCGTTCTTCGGTGAGCGTCTGCTTCACCCGCGCCATGGACGGCTGGAAAGTCACGCGACCGAAGCCAGCGGGCAGTATGCCCTTGATCTGGACGGCGATCTTTTCAGATTGAGCCGCGATCAGTACGCTGCTCCTTTGCTCCGTTCTTTCCATGTGACTCTCCCTAAGTGTTTCTAAAGAATAGTGTATGCCTCGAAGTACTCCTCTGGTACGATCGACCGGATGAACTCGGAGCTCTGTGCGTAAGCGGCAGCCTCGTCGAGTGACTGCGGCAGGCGCTTCAGCTGATCCGTGATGGATGCGTCCGCCTTGAACAGGTTCACATCCAGCGGTGCCATCGGCTCGAGTCCGCGTTCGATGCCATCGAGGCCGGCGTAGATCAGCAGGGCGAAGGCGAGGTACGGATTCGCCATCGGATCCGGTGAACGGAGCTCGAAGCGCTTGAGATCCGAGCGGCTCGCCGGGATACGGATGAGCTGTGAGCGGTTCTGCTCGGACCAGCTCACGAACTTCGGTGCCTTCATATCACCGAGACGCTCGTAGCTTTCCCGGGTCGGATTCAGGAAGAGCGTCATCTCGCGGATATGCTCGAGGATGCCCGCCATGAAGGCGGCGCTGTGATCGTGCCCATCGCGGGACTCTACCGACATGTTGATGTGCATGCCGTTGCCCGGCTTGTCGGCGAGTGGCTTCGGCGAGAAATCAGCCCAAACGCCATCCGATGTCGCGATGGACTTCACCACCCACTTGAAGGTGGAAGCATTGTCCGCCGCTGTCAGCGGATCGGCATAGCGGAAGTCGATCTCGTTCTGCCCCGGGCCCATCTCGTGATGACTCGCCTCCGGACGGATGCCCATGTCCACGAGGGCGAAGCTGATGTCGCGGCGGATGTTCTCACCGTGGTCCTCCGGCGCGATGTCCATGTAGGACGCCTGGTCCTGCGGAATCATCGTGCGGTTGCCGTCATCGTCGAGCTTGAAGATGTAGAACTCGACCTCGGTGCCGAAGTTCACGTGAATGCCACGGTCGGCCGCCTTCTCGACCGCCTGCTTCAGGATCCAGCGGCTGTCCTTCTCGAAGGTCTTCCCATCCGGGTACTCGATGTCACAGAACATCCGCGCCACTCGGCCATCGACCGGACGCCACGGCACGATCGACATGGTCGTCGGATCCGGACGAAGGAAGATGTCGGAACGGACATCGGCCCCGAAGCCGCACACCGAGCTCGCGTCGATGCTGATCCCCTCGCTGAACGCACGCTTCAGCTCATCCGGCATGATCGCGATGTTTTTCTGGACGCCGAACACGTCGAAAAAAGCGAGTCTTATAAACTTGACATTCTCCTCTTCCACAAACTCGAGGATGTCTTCATACGAATTCATATCCTTCACCTCAACATCATCATAGGTTTTAAATATTGTATTACTTAAATCGATCATATGTAAACTCGCTTTTCCATCAGAATACAGTACTTTTTTCAGTGTCCTCTACTTAATGGGGTCTGACCCCATTAAATTTTTATAAACTCATCGACTGGACGAGCTTCTCGAAGCGGGCCATTGCCTCGCGGGTGTTCTCGTGGGTGGAGAAGGCGGTGAGGCGGAAAAACTTCTCGCCGCTCTTTCCGAAGCCGGCGCCCGGGGTGCCGACCACGTAGGCTTCGTTCAGAAGCTTATCGAAGAAGCTCCAGCTGTCCATGTCACTAGGGCACTTGAGCCAGATGTACGGTGAATTCTTGCCACCGGTGTAGTAGATATGGAGACGATCCATCGTTTCGGTGATGATGGCGGCATTGTCCCTGTAGTACTGCAGGTTCTCCTCGATCTCCCGCTCGCCAGACTCGGTGAAGACGGCCTCTGCACCGCGCTGGGTGATGTAGCTCACGCCGTTGAACTTCGTGGTCTGGCGGCGAAGCCACATCTTGTTGAGGCTCGCGCCGTCACGCTTCAGGGTGTCCGGCACGATGGTGTAGCCGCAACGGGTGCCGGTGAAGCCAGCCTTCTTCGAGAAGCTGCAGAACTCGATCGCGACGTCACGTGCGCCCGGAATCTCGTAGATGCTGTGCGGCAGATCGCCGGTCACGAAGCACTCATAGGCGGCATCGAAGAGGAGGATCGCGTTGTTCTCCTGTGCGAAGCGCACCCACTTCGTGAGGCCCTCGCGGTCATAGACGGCACCGGTCGGGTTGTTCGGGCTGCAGAGGTAAATGATGTCGGCCCGGTACTCTGGTGCCGGAAGCGGCAGAAAGCCGTTCTCTTCAGAAGACATCGCGTAAATGATCTTTCGCCCGGACATCATGTTGGTGTCGACATAGACCGGATAGACCGGATCAGTGACGAGCACCGTGTTGTTCTCATCGAAGAGATCCAGGATGTTGCCGAGATCGGACTTCGCACCGTCCGAGATGAAGATCTCGTCGAGGGCGAGCTCTACGCCGAACTTCTTATAATAAGACTGAATCGCTGTCTTCAGGAAATCGTAGCCCTGCTCCGGACCGTAGCCACGGAAGGTCTCGGCCACGCCCATCTCCTGCGCTGCCTTCACCATCGCATCGACGACGGTCTTCGGCAGCGGACGGGTGACATCACCGATCCCCATACGGATCAGCTGACTGCTGAGCTCCGGATGCGCGGACTGCCACTCACGGATACGACGCGCGATCTCCGCAAAAAGATAGCTTTCATTTAATTTCAGATAGTTTTGATTGACGCTTGCAGACATTTTTATACTCCCCAGCATGAAATGTTGAATGTTCGATATGTATTTTTCAAATGAAAAAAAGGGCATGGACTCTCTGGTGAAACCAGGACGCCTTTGCCCTTTTGATGACATTATAATTTCGGAAACGCGAATGTCAAGAAATCTTTGATTGCAAATGATTATGGCTGGTATTCACTGTTCCGTTCAGGCCGCCCCGCCTGCCCCTGCCTGATCCGAAGTGTAATGCAATCCGCGAATACCTCCTATTCCAAATCGACGCTTGACAATCTTTTCGCACCGCTTCATAATGTGGAGCATCAATGGACGGCAAAGGTGTCGCGTGTATCGCTACATCTCTGCCGTCTTTTTTTGTTTAAGATTTTACTTAGGGAGAGTAACCATATGTGCAGTATTATCGGATTCTGTGACAAGCGCGCACAGTATGAGGTTGTGAAAGCCGCGCTTCTGAAGACCACATCGAGAGGACCAGACGATACCCGTATCGTCGACACCGGTAACGGCTACCTCGGCTTCAATCGTCTCGCCATCATGGGCCTGACCGACGCCGGCATGCAGCCGTTCGAGCTGGATGGCTCCTACGTGGTCTGCAACGGCGAGATCTACGGCTTCCGCCCGCTGCGTGAGAAGCTCGCGAAGGAGGGCTATACCTTCCAGTCCGATTCTGACTGCGAGATCCTGCTTCCGCTCTGGCGTGAGCTCGGCACCGAGATGTTTCGTATGCTCGACGCGGAGTTCGCGCTCATCATCTACGATGCTGAGGCCAATGACTACATCGCGGCGCGGGATCCGATCGGTATTCGTCCCCTCTACTATGGCACCACCGACGACGGCACGCTGGCATTCGCCTCCGAGCCGAAGAACCTCGTGGGTCTCTGCCATGAAATCAAGCCATTTCCACCAGGACACTACTATAAGGATGGCCAGTTCGTCTGCTATCACGATCTGTCCGTGGTGCACAAATACAACACGCACGACGATCTCGAGGAGATCGCCCACAACATCCACGATCTTCTCGTCGAGGGTGTGAAGAAGCGTCTCGACGCGGATGCACCGGTCGGCTTCCTGCTTTCCGGTGGTCTCGACTCCTCCCTCGTCTGTGCGATCTCTCAGAAGCTTCTGAAGAAGCCGATCGAGACCTACGCCATCGGTATGGATGTCGATGCGATCGACCTCAAGTATGCACGTGAGGTCGCGGACTACATCGGCGCAAACCATCACGAGGTCATCATGTCCCGTGAGGATGTTCTGGCCGCCCTTCGGGAAGTCATCGCCACCCTCGGAACCTACGATATCACCACCATCCGTGCGTCCATCGGCATGTATCTCTGCTGCAAGGCGATTCACGAGCAGTCTGATGTCCGTGTACTCCTGACCGGTGAGATCTCCGACGAGCTTTTCGGCTACAAGTACACCGATTTCGCACCGAGCGCCGAGGAATTTCAGAAGGAAGCCGAGAAGCGTATCCGCGAGCTGCACATGTACGATGTGCTTCGTGCCGACCGCTGCATCAGCGTAAACTCTCTCGAGGCACGCGTACCGTTCGGAGACATTGACTTCGTCGACTACGTGATGCACATCGATCCGGAGAAGAAGCTGAACCACTACCATAAGGGCAAGTATCTCCTTCGCCACGCGTTCGAGGCCGATCATCTCCTGCCGGAGGACATCCTCATGCGTGAGAAGGCCGCCTTCTCCGACGCCGTCGGTCACTCCATGAAGGATGACCTCGCGGAGTTCGCCGAGAAGCAGTATACCGACGCGGAATTCGAGGAGAAGCGTCAGAAATACACGCACGCGAGGCCGTTCACGAAGGAGTCTCTCCTCTACCGCGAAATCTTCGAAGAGTACTATCCGGGACAGTCCCAGATGGTCACCGATTTCTGGATGCCGAACAAGACCTGGCCTGGATGCGCCGTCAACGACCCATCCGCCCGCGTCCTCTCAAACTACGGCGACTCCGGAAAATAATCCGATGGTTAACGGCATAGCCGTATTAACCTATACTCCCTAAAGCAAACGACCTGTCCCTCGCGGGGCAGGTCGTTTGCTGTCTGGTGATCTGACAAAGCCCCGGAGGGCCCTGTCTTTTCCGTTTTCTATTACTCTTCTGTGATGGTTGCAGTGGCTTCTGCTTCCTCCGCTTCCTGCTTCACTTCGGTTGCGGCATCTACAGCGGCCTTTGTAGCCGCGTCCTTTGCAGGCTCCTCTGCCTTCGGCTCGGCGTCCTTCCCGGTCGCTTCTGTCTTCGCGTCTGCGTCATCCGCATCCGTCGTGAAGAACTCTACCTCGACGTCGCCGTCATCCTCTGGCTCGATGTCGATATCCTCCGCCTTTTCCGCAGACTCCGCCTTCACCTCTTCGGCATCTGACTTTGCGTCCTCGTCATCTACATATGGATACGAGATGTGCTCGACGTTCTCATCGACGACATCATCATCCTCGTCGCAGCTTCTGAGCTTCTCATCGAGGGCTTCCTTTACGGTCTTGTATGCGTCCTTGCTTGCGTCGACCGCAAGGTTCTTCGCATCGACGGCGAGGTTCTTTGCGGCTACACCGATGTCCTTCGCTGCGGTCTTGAAATCTTCCTTCGTCTGGCTGTTCTTCAGGGTCGTGTAGGATCTCTTCGCGGAGTCCTTCACCTCTGAAGCGGACTCGAGCACATCCGTGAAGTCCTGATCGACCTCCTCGGAAAACTTCTCATACTTGTAGAGATAGGATACAGCGGCGGCAACACCGCCGACCAGTGCAGCGAATCCGACGAGACCACCTAAACCTTTTTTCTTGCCCATAACGATATCCTCCATCCGGGCCGCTTTCAGCCCGTTTCTTCATTTCGGTGTCTTCCGTATCTGAATCTACAAATCGATACTGCTGTCAGGCACCACCAGTCCATTTTTCATTTGTATCGCTTAGAATCTACAAATTCGATACTGCTATCATACCACGATTTCGCCGATATATACATACCCGCATCGTGGTTACAAATGTTCGAATTTCGTAAGGGGGTCTGACCCCATTAAATTTTTATAAACAAATTCTAAAGTCATAGTTTATGGGGTCAGACCCCATAAACTCAGGCCTGGGTCGGGAGCTTGAAGCTGGACTTCAGGCCGACGATGCGGTTGTAGACCGGGTGGCCTTCGGTGGAGTCCTTACTGTCGACGCAGAAGAAGCCGTTTCGTACGAACTGGAAGCTGTCGTATGCCTTCACGTCCATGAGCTCCGGCTCGACCATGCAGTTCTCTACGACAGTGAGGGAGTTCGGGTTGAAGTTCAGGGTGCCGTCGTCGTTCAGCTTGCCCTTCTCTTCGTCGATCAGCTGCTCATACAGACGGACGGTCACCTGACCTGCGGTCGGAGCATTGACCCAGTGGATCGTGCCCTTCACCTTACGTCCCGTGAAGCCGGAGCCCGACTTGGTTTCCGGATCATAGGTGCAGTGAACGACGGTCACCTTTCCATCGGCGTCGGTCTCGTAGGAGGTCGCCTTTACGAAATATGCGGACATGAGGCGGACCTCGTTGTCGACATAGAGCCGCTTATACTTCTTCGGCGGATCGATCATGAAGTCGTCGCGCTCGATGTAAAGCTCGCGGGAGAACGGAACCTGGCGGCTGCCGAGCGCCTCATTCTCAAGGTTATTCGGTACCTCAAGCATCTCGGTCTGGCCCTCCGGATAGTTGTCGATCACCAGCTTGATCGGGTCAATGACGGCCATCATACGCTTATCCTTCAGCTTCAGGTCCTCGCGGATACAGTACTCGAGGAGGCTGATGTCACAGCTGGAATTCGCCTTCGAGATACCGCTCAGGGTGACGAACTGACGGAGGGACTCCGGTGTGTAACCACGACGGCGAAGAGCCGCGATGGTGACGAGACGTGGATCGTCCCAGCCATCTACGACGCCATCCTCTACCAGCTTCTTGATGTAACGCTTACCGGTGACAACATTGGTCAGATACAGCTTCGCGAACTCGATCTGGCGAGGCGGGTGCGGGAAATCACAATTCTTAACAACCCAGTCATAGAGCGGGCGATGATCCTCGAACTCCAGTGTGCAGAGGGAGTGCGTGATGCCCTCTACGGCGTCCTCGATCGGGTGTGCGAAATCGTACATCGGGTAGATGCACCACTTGTCACCGGTGTTGTGGTGATGCATGTGGGCTACACGGTAGATGATCGGGTCACGCATGTTCAGGTTCGGGGATGCCATGTCGATCTTCGCACGAAGGGTCAGGGTACCGTCTGCGTACTTGCCGTCCTTCATGTCCTGGAAGAGCTGAAGGTTCTCTTCGATCGGACGGTTACGGTTCGGGGACTCCTTTCCAGGGTTCGTGAAGTCGCCACGGTACTCGGTGATCTGCTCTGCGGTGAGATCATCGACGAAGGCGAGTCCCTTCTTAATCAGAAGGAGGGCCTTCTCATACATGATATCGAAGTAATCGGACGCGAAGAAAATGCGGTCCTCGAAGTCGGCACCGAGCCACTTTACGTCACGCTCGATGGCCTCGACGAATTCTGTCTTCTCCTTCATCGGGTTCGTGTCATCGAAGCGGAGGTTAAACTGTCCATGGTACTCCTGCGCCATTCCGGAATTCAGAATGATCGACTTCGCATGGCCGATATGCAGATAACCGTTCGGCTCCGGTGGGAATCGTGTATGTACGTGGTCATAAACGCCCTCGGCAAGATCCTTCTCGATCTCACGCTCGATGAAATGCTTCGACTCTGGAGCCTTCTCCTCCAGCACGCCGTTCTCGTTTCTTGTTTCCATAGACATAGTATAGCCTCCTAAAAATGAAGTACCCAAAATTATAGCATATCGGGGCGCCGTTATACAAGGGGATATGCGGGAAGCGGCCCGGAGGGCGGATACCGGACAGGCGGATTTTTCCGTTCGTTTCTGCCAAAAACACATTTTTCCAGTATTTTCGGCTCGGAATTCACACATTTTTCTGGAAAAATGAAGCACTGTTTCACACATTTTTCTGAAAACATCCCCCTGCCTGCAATTCGGTTTTTTCCGGGAAGTGTGCTAAACTGATTCTAAATGTGAATTTTTGAAACGAGGTTTATGAATATGGAAATCACAAAGGAACTCAAATGGCGGGTGCTGAACCACCTCTACCTCGGCTACATCCTGAGCGGTGCGGTCATCACGATTTTCGGTGCGATCCTGCCGCATCTCATCGAGGAGGAGCAGCTGAACTACGCGGTCGCGGGCGGCCTGATCAGCATCCTCGCGATCGGCAATTTCTGCGCCTCCATCATCTATCCGCTCGCGAAGCGCCACTTCTCGCATCGCGTGGTCGTGGTCGCCATCACCAGCCTCTCGCCGATCGTCATGTTGCTACTGACGATCCACCCGCCGGTCGCCTTCATGTACCTACTGGTGTTCGTCCTCGGCATCACGAAGGGCACCGTCACGATTATCAACAACCTCGCGATGAACGTCGCGACAAACAGCTCGACGAAGTACCTGAACATCCTGCACACCACCTTCGCTGTCGGAGCCTTCGCGAGTCCCTTCATCATGGCCGCGCTCCTCGCCCTCGGCTTCCCGTGGCGCATCATCATGTACATCCTCTGCGTCTCCGGCGCGATCTTCCCGCTGAACTACTGGACCATGGACTACCGGATGCTCGAGGAGCCGCAGCCGTCCGCGGCCAATGCAGGCGACCACCACGCAGATGGCTGCAGCACAGCGAAACCGGAAGGCACCATGCCGAACCCGGCTGCCGATGCAGCGCAGGGTGGTGACGGCAGTGACGCCGGATGCATTGAGCAGGGACAGCCTGCCGGCGCGCCGAATCTTCAGGCACTGCTCACGAACCGCAGCTTCCTGATCATCACCTTCATCATGTTCATGTACGTCGGCTTCGAGAACACCGTGAACGGCTGGTTCGTCACTTACCTGAAGGACACTGGGGTCATGACGAGCGCGCTCGCCACCGCGATGGTATCCGTCACCTGGGTCATGATGATGGCCGGTCGCGTGGGTACCGCGCAGTTCTTCCAGAATGTGAATAAGCTTCAGATCATCCTCGTGAGCGCCCTCATCGATTTCGTCGCGATCGTGCTCCTCGTGAACACCCACACCGCGACGATGGCGGCCATCATCATCGCCGTACTCGGTCTCGGCATGAGTGCCATCTACCCGACCACCGTCGCAGCCGCCGGCCCGATCATCGAAGGCTCCACCATGGGCCTCTCGCTCCTCACCGGCATCAGCGCCATCGGCGGCATCCTCGTCCCACAGATCATCGGCATCCTCGCGGATCACGTCGGCATCGCCGGCGCGATGGTCACCGTCGTCCTCACCGTCGGTATCATGCTCACGCTCTCGATCCTCGCCGTCCTTCGCGACCGGAGAGGACTCATGGGGTAAAGTTACAGAAAGCACAAAGGGTTGCTGCCCGCCGAGCTGCGACTTGGCTTAACTATGTATAGACAGAACGCACGGAGGGCGGACGCTTGCAGCGTCCGCCCTCCTGGTTTAGATTATATTCGAATGATTATGCGCCGATCCCGACGAGGAGATCCGGCAGGATGCCGTCGTTCTCGGTCCACATCTGGGTGATCTGCGACTCGTCCACCGGCGAGGTGCCACGGCCGAGCTCGATCGTCACGGATGGGATATCGAGCTTCTGTACGGCCCAGTCCTTGAAGCCCGCGGCGTCCGTCTGTGACCAGGTATTCGAGATGGTATACCCTGTGTTCTGATGGACGACATTGGCCAGATACTGCCCCTTCGCCTTATAGTTTCCGGTCTCGCCGAAATACCAGTAGATCACGCGGCCCTGTGTGTGGTAGCTGATCGTGTAGTCCGGCCTAAGCTGTCGGCAGAGGTTCGCGAGCGCCTTCGACTCAACCTCACTCTCCGGCCCCGTGCCCTTATAGAACATGTTCGACGGGTGATCGACCTTCGGGGTCGCCTCCTGCCAGAACGCGTCGAAGTTACGATTCAGGTTGACACCGTTGATGTTGTTCTTCCACTTGCGGAGGTAGGTGGCGAGGTCCGTCACCTGATCCTGCGCGGCCATGCTCATGACCATCGTCTTCGCCGCCTGCGTGTTCAGCGCGTCGATACCGCCCTGTACGAGGGTGATGCCGTCCGGGTTCACCATCGGTACGAAGTGAATGCAGGTGTTCTGGAGCAGCGTCGCGACGGACTGACCATGGTAGAGCAAGTTGTTCTGCTGCATCTCCAGCAGCGCCACGATTTCCCGCATCACGAGCTGGGAGCTGATGTACTCACGTGCGTGAATGCCGCCGTGCACGAGGATCTTATGCGGGGCGGACGGATTTCCGACCACCACGTGGTAGAGCTGCCGTCCGTCGATGGTATTCCCGAGGACATCCATCTGCATCTTCGGATAGGTCGCCTTCAGGCTATTGAGGTCGACCTGCATCTCCTGGTAGGTATAGGTGCCGACGTTGCTGCAGTAGTAGCCTGCCGGGAGCGGTACGGTACTGAGTGCATTCAGGACATTGGAGCTGCCGCTGGTCGATGTGCCGCCGCCGAACAGCTGATTGAGACTGCCGGTGCTGCTGCCCGCTGCGCCAGGGACCGTCGGTCCGAAGCTCGTCATGCCGATACTGTCAGCCGGTGTGCTGGCACTGTTGCTCACCAGCGCCTGGTTCGAGCTTGTCCCACTCGCCGACGTGATCGCCTGCATCGTGGATGCATTGACCGACGCCAGGGTTTCAGAGCTCGCTGCCTCCGCACCACCGATCGTCGCCTGCGTCGTACCGCTCTGATTCGTGCTGCCGGCGCTGGCTGTCGTACCCTCCAGTGCGCCCGTTGCTTCGACGATCCCCGTGCTGCTTTCGCTGCCACTCGTGCCGGTCGCCCCCGTACTGTAGTTTGCGCCACTGGTCTCCGCACTCGCCACGATCGGCGTCACGCCCGACGCGATCGTCCCAGCATACGCCGTCGTGCTGAGGCTCGCCATCATTGACATCGCCATCGCAGCCGCGACGACGGATCTCCTATTTGACATCGCCGCCGCAGCCGCGACGACGGATTTCTTCTTTATCATAATGTATTGTCTCCTCGATTATAAGAAAACTGATTTTTACTCAACTTTCTGATTATACCGAATTCGCTTTTTCATGTGAATGGTCAATTTTTTTAAAATAATCTGACAGATGTGGGACTGCTACTGTTCAGGCAGGCGAGGGACCCGGAAATTTTCACTTAGGAACCGGGTGAAATAGATGAAGATGGATGGCACTATCCAATAACCGGTTGATTTCGAAATCGTTGATAATTTTAGCAACATCTATCATTTTTGTGTACGGAGCTAAACTATCCAAGATTTTCAAATAGGGCACTTATTGGATAGTTTTCTGCGAAATCAGGCATACGCATAAAAGCATACTATCAAATAATCCTCGCTTTTTAAAATAGTAGATATGTATTTCTGACTTCAGAGAAGAGTTTCTTTCGCCAAATATCCAATAAACCATCTTTTTTTAAATGCTGGATACGCGAGTCCGGATTCCTCTTAGGAAATAAGGCTTTTCGTATCAAGTATTTTTGAAATCGCCTAATAGTGGATATTTTGCAGCCGCCTGTCATGCTTACAGTCAAAAAACATATCCAGTATTTTTATAATCAAACCATATTGGATAGGAACGTTGGTCAGGGGCTGCGGATGGGCGGTAACGGAGGCACAGTACTCCGAGACCGCCCATCCAGCTCCTGCCTGAATCCAGTTAACGAGTGAACAGTAACTTACTGTTCACTCGTGGCTCGGCGGACGGCAGCCATGCCAGCCTTGACTTATCTGTGTTTAAACAGTAACGTCTATATTATGTTCCTGCGTAAGCAGGGTTAAATGGAGAAGTTTCGATGTTTAACTTTCATATCATCAAAACCAAAACCAGTGCCGCCATACCATCTCACTCGCAGCGTGTCTACCTGCTCGTGCTGCTCCTCGATCTGCTGGCGCTCGCCGCGAATCAGCTGGCGGTCCGCTCATCCGCGTTCGCGGATGCGTACTCCCACTACGTGTATCGCGTGCTGAGTCTCGGCATCGGCTCCGTGACGGGTCTGCTGCCCTTCTCCGTGGTGGAGCTGCTGCTCTACGCGACGATTCTTTTCGTGCTCTTCGATTTCGCGAAGCAGCTGTGCCGTGCCCTCCGTGTGGGCGCAGCTTGCGTGCATTCTGCACGCATATCGCAGGATGCCCAGACGCATCTTCTCGCCGCCGTCGCCCGCCCGCTGCGCCGCTTCCTCGGCCACCTCTTCCTCATCCTGTCCACGCTGCTCGTGCTCTACGTCTTCCTCTGCGGCATCAACTACCACCGCACGAGCTTCTCTGAGGAGGCCGGCCTCAGCGTAACGATCGACGCGCACGGCACGGTCTACGACGAAGCGGACCTCATCGCGCTCTGCGACTACCTCGTCACGGAAATCAACGACACTGAGGCGCAGCTCGCTGCGACCGCCACATCGGATGCCAATGCAAACGTTCTCCGCGCACATACCTCCGCGGGCGCGGACGCCGCAGGCACCACCACTGAATCCGCGACCGCCACTGCCGAAGCTTCCAACACCGACACCGCCTCGGCCTCCGCCACTGAATCGCCGACCACCACCGTCGGAGCTTCCGGCCCTTCCGCTGCCGACGAGACAGCGGCGACCACCATCCAGGTCGAGGGCGTCTGCATTGGCCAGACCTCGGAGACGCCGAAGCCGTCCGCCGCCTGGCTGTGGCACGCGGGACGCACGGGGCAGCGCGCGATGGAGAAGCTCGGCCAGCGCTACCGCCGCCTGTCGGGCCACTACCCGTACCCGAAGCCGATCCTCAACACCTGGATCCTCAGCGTCCAGCAGACCACCGGCGTCTACTCGCCGTTCACCGTCGAAGCAAACTACAACCGCGATATCGCCTACTACGACATCCCGTTCACCATCTGCCACGAGCTCTCCCACCTCCGCGGCTACATGCAGGAGGAGGAAGCGAACTTTATCGGCGTGCTGGCGACGATCGGCGCGGACGATCTCTACTTCAACTATTCCGGCTATGTCTCCGCCTGGGTATACGCGGGCAATGCACTCGCCCGGATCGACAGCACCGCCTTCGCCACGCTGTATAGCCGGATCAATGCGCGCACCCGCCAGGACATGCTCTACAACAACGCCTACTGGCAGCAGTTCGAGGGAAAGCCGGCCGAAGCGCACGAGCAGCTGAACGACGCCTACCTGAAGATGCAGGGACAGACGTCCGGCGTCCGTAGCTACGGGCACGTGACAGACCTTATGCTCGAATACTTCGAGAAAAACGGGACGCTGGCACAATAGCGGGGTCTGAAAAATAAAGGCATCATCCGGATTTACTATAGTGAAGACTGAAAAACGACTGAAGGGGCGCATCAGAATGAAGTTTCTGATGCACCCCTTATATTCTGAGTGTTATATTGCGCTTCTTTTACGACTTCGCTTCCAAGAACTGAAGGAAGCTCTTCGCGGCGTCCTGTCGCTCTGACTTTACGGCGAAGCCGAAAATCGGCGTAGTTTTCTGATACAGTGCGTTTTCCGCGAGCCATGGAGCACCCGTGAGGACGATGCCGACCGGAATCGGCTTCTGCATCTTCGCCGGGTCCGGCATCACGAACTCCTCGCGCGGCTGCACGGTCGCGAGGCCCATGAGGTTCGCCGCAAACGCGGACATCTCGTCGAGGGTCTCTGCGGTCGTATTTCCAGATGCTGCCGCGCCAGTGCTCTGCTCTACGCCTGCCTCGCTTTCGGTATCCGCTTCAGACGCCAGCCGAGTATCGCCTGCAGTGGCGCTGCTGCTCTGCTCCGCCTCTGTCTGATTTCCGGACGCTTCCTCGGCAACTGCCGGCTGCGCATCCGCAGCGGCGGCCGCGCTGGTCTCCGCACCGGCTTCCGAAGAGACGTCCGGCTTTCGAAGCGTGTCGCTGTTCGCGATGGTTTCGTCGGCGCCGAGGCTCATCTCCTCGAGATCGCCGTAGTCCGTCTGGTCGAGCAGCTCCTGCACATGCTGGTCGATATAGTAAACCTGCCCGGCGGCCTCATACACCGCGAGGGTCTCGTCGTCCAGCACATCGCGGAGATCGACGAAGGAGCCGTTCAGCGCGTAGTAGGTGAAGACGCCCGGGTCCGCGACCATCACATCGATCTCGTGCGACTGGTAGAGCGCTGCGATCTTCGCATTCTGCGCCATCGAAAACTGACTCTGGTCGTTCGGATTGAAGGTCGCAGAGGTGTCGACAAGAATCTTCTGCTTCTCGTCATCGAGCCCTGCCGCCTCGGCGAATGCTTCCCCTGCGGCTTCATCCGCCTGACCGCTCAGGTCCTGGCCGCCGGCATTGAGCAGCATCGCATAGAAGCCCGTCGGCTTGTTGTGGAGGATCGTCGAGCCGACCGACCACACGAGCCCGACCAGCACCACCACGCCGAGAATCCAGAACTTATAATAGTCGAAAATATACTGCAACTTCTCGCCGAAACTCAGGCGGCTCAGCTTCTTCTTTTCCTTCTGTAGCTCATCACGAAATGCCATTTGTTCTCCTATACATAAAACACAAGCGAAGTGGCAGGCGGAGGCCGGAGAGCCGGGAACCGACGCCATACGAAGAGTTCGTGCTTTAGTTCCAGACTCTCCGGCCCCTGCCCAAACTGTCACAAAAATTAGTATATATTTTAACAGAAAGCTGTTGAAATATCCACTTTACGCGCCCACCAATCTGTTCTATAGTTTTTATGTAAGTAACACAACATGTTTCGCAGAGTAGACGCACGAGCGTACAGTGCCTTCCGAACGGGGAGTTTGTCGGGAGGACGAAGCCGGTTTTCCGGCGCGGTTCGGGTGTCGCATCCCGCTGCAGTGAAGATTAGACGCTAACCTTCTTTGTAGTCAGGGGCTGCAAAGGAGGTATTTTTATGCAGAAATTCACTACAAAAACCATCGTATCCCTTTCAGTTCTTGTCGCTCTCCAGATCGTTATGACAAGATTCTGTTCCTTCAGCGCATGGAACGTCCGCATCGGCTTCGGCTTCGTAGCGCTCGTCATCGCCGCGGTCGTGCACGGTCCGGTAGCCGCTGCCCTCGTCGGTGGTCTCGGCGATATGATCGGTGCCATCGCGTTCCCGACCGGCTCCTACTTCCCGGGCTTCACGCTGACCCAGGTGCTCATGGGCCTTTCCTTCGGCCTCGCGCTGTACCGGAAGCCGCTTCATGTGTCCGACGCCAATGCCGTCGACCCGCACGCAGATGGCGCTGCCGCCAGCGCACTGGATGCCGCTGCATCCTCGGTGCTGAACGCCGCGCTTCCGCTGCCGGTTCGTGCGACCTTCGCGGTGCTCTTTAATCAGCTGGTGCTGAGCCTTCTTATGAACACGCTCTGGATCTCCATCCTCTACGGCTCCAGCTTCACCGGCCTCCTCACGACGAGAGTCATGCAGGCGGCGGTCACCGCACCGATTCAGATTGCCGTGGTGCTCACCCTCGCCGGCATCCTGCGCCGCCGCGATATCCAGCAGGTGCTCGCCGCGTAATGCATATCTGATTCCTATACTTTCGGTGCCATGCGCCCGGAGGGATGGCAACGGAAACACAGTACTCCGAGTCCGGTAAACTCTAAGCCGGGGACCCTAAGTGGCACTAGGCCCTCTGCAATCACTGCGTTTTCTTTATGAAAACGCAGCGTTGACAGAGAGTTCCAGGGAGAGATAACACCAAGTGCCACTAAGGGGACCCGGCTTGATTTTACACGGACTCTCCGTATGGTTTTCGTTGCCATCCCTCCGGTCTCCGGCATGAACGTACTAAACAAATTGAATTATCAGGAAAGAAGAAAAAATGGACTGGAATGAAGCCATCGCGCTCCTTCACGGGGCGAACTGGAAACATACGAAGATCGGGCTCGAGCGGATGCGGGATTTTATGCACGCGCTCGGTGACCCACAGGAGAAGCTCCGCTATGTGCACATCGCCGGCACAAACGGGAAGGGCTCGGCCTGCGTCATGACCCAGTCGATTCTGACGGCGGCGGGCTTCCGTACCGGTCTCTATATCTCGCCGCACCTCGACCAGTTTAACGAGCGTCTCTCCATCGATGGACAGATGATTTCGGATGCGGATCTTCGTCGTCTCGCCGGTCGAGTACGTGCTGCCGTAGAGACCCTCGGCGAGGAGCCGACGGACTTCGAGATGATCACCGCGATGGCCTTCTGCTGGTTCGAGGAGCAGCACTGCGAGCTCGTCGTCCTCGAGATCGGCATGGGTGGACGCCTCGATGCAACGAACGTCATCTCCTCTCCGGAGGTCTGCGCGATCATGCACATCGGCCTCGACCACACCGAATTTCTCGGGGACACCGTCGAGAAGGTCGCCGCGGAAAAAGCCGGCATCCTGAAACCAGGTGCCGACTGCGTCCTCTACCACCAGCTCCCGGGCGTCATGAACGTTGTGCAGCAGCGCTTCGCAGACGTGAACCGCGACGCAGCTGCACGCACAGATGCAGCCACATACGCTGCGAACACAGCGGATTCGTGCTGCGCATCCGGCGCAGCTGGCACCACCGATGGTGCCTTCGACATGACCCACTCAAACCACGATGGTGCCAGCACGAAATCGGCAGCAGCGCGCCTCGTCATCACGGATCCGACGGCCTTCACCGCCCGCGTGCGGACGATCGACGGGCAGGTCTTCGACTACCGGAACCGTTCGGATCTCCGCATCCAGCTGCTCGGAAACTACCAGATGGAAAACGCGATGGCTGTGCTCGACATCATCAACTGTCTGATCCACCGTGGCTTCGGCATCTCTGAGGATGCCATCCGCACCGGTCTCGCCCAGGCTACCTGGCCAGGTCGCTTCGAGCTCCTCTCGCGGGAACCGCTTCTTATCGTTGATGGCGCCCACAACCCGAACGGCGTTGAAGCCCTCGTCGACACGATCCGCGCTTACTTCCCGGACCAGAAAATCAACTTCGTCATGGGCGTCATGAAGGACAAGGACTACCACACCATGCTCCGCCTCATCGCCCCGTACGCTGCCCGCTTCATCACCGAGCTCCCAGACGCACACCGCGCTCTCCGGCCGGAACAGCTGAAATCCGAGATCCGCGCGTACTTCGACGGCCCGGTCGAAACCGCCGACTCCGTCACCGCCGCTGTACAGCGCGCGATAGAAATCGCAGAGCGAAGCATGGACCACGATAGTATCGATGCCGCCCAAGCGCGCCGTGCCATGAACCTCGCGGGCGACAGCATTGACGAAGGGTACATGTGCAGACAGCCGATCACCATCTGCTTCGGCTCCCTGTATCAGGTCGCCGAGATACGGAATTACTTCATCAGCTCCAGCAGATCGACCAGCAATGTATAAGCCGTTCCTCAACGATATTGATTATGCTTGAATAGACGACTACCAATGGTAGTCCCTCAAAAAGTATGATAATTCAAAAAAACGGAAGGCTGCACACAACAGCCTTCCTAAAAGCAATTGGATTAAATTCCTACATTTTTTTAAGCATCTCCACGAACTCATCCATCGGATACGCACCCTCGATATGAAGATCCTTGTCTTGGAATACCATATAATAACGATACTTAGGCCCTGCCAGATTCTGCCATGCTCTTCCCAAGCGAATCTTCTGCTTCGTTTCGCTATTCTCCAGATGGTCTCCTTTCGTTTCGATCAGGATGATTTTCCCACTTTTCGTTTCAACGATAAAATCCGGATAATGATTGATAAATCCGTTGATACGGAATCCTGTTCTGGACGGATTTCTATGCCACCACCTGATATTGCCCATAGCGGTGAGTTCCATCACCATGTCATATTCAAAACCGTTGACAGCTTCCTCACCTTCATAGAGGCTCCCTCCATACATCGTTGTAGACTGCAGCGGTGCAATGATGGATGGAAACTCATAATAAGGCTCTACTGTGATCTTTCCGATCTCGATCCATCTCTGGAAGGTTTCCTCATAGTAGCTGTCCATGAGCCTCTGCACATACTTCTTTAACCGTTCTGCATATCCTACCGGTGACTTTTGCAAGCCCTTCAAAGTCTGTTCATCCATCATATCTACAACGATGTCAACATACTTCCGAAGGTCACTATCCCCTACGGAATCGATCTTCCGGACAGCACGAAACAGAATATCTTTACATTCTCGGATCTTAGATTCTTCGCTCCACTGCGAAAACTGATTCACAAAGAATCGCTGGTCTGCCTCACTCATTTTAAATACGCGAGGAGTGCTGCCGTCGCTGTCCTTCAGATCGATTTTCGCGATTTCATCATCTGCACGTTCAAAGTCAATGTCATAAGGCTTTCCCTTTAAACTAAATCCCTCTGCTAAATTTTCCCTCTCCAGGCGGACATTATAACCATCCACAAAAATACTTTGCTCCACATGCATTGCAAACTGAGGAAGCCTTAAAGATCTCAACTCCTCCTCAAACTCCGGATTCACTTTAAACGTATTCATATTATCCTTTACATCTTCCGGTATATCGGAGAACGGATCATCCTTCTGATCCTCCAGCGTCTTTTCGAAATCTTCCTGTTGTCTGGCTGCGTCCTGCAAAAGAGCGTCTGCACCATACAACCCAGATATGCTTTTTTCATGTAATGCTGAATTCTGATTTCTCTCCTGAAGTGCAACAGAAATATAACTTCCATCAAAATCCAGGAAATCTTCTGCATTCTCATCCGATAAGCCCTTCTCACTCTCTGTACTTTCGGCTGTACTATCTGATATCTGTTCTGCCGATTTTTCCGGAAATAGTGTAGTTTGCGTTCCGGCAGGTGTAATCTCTTCCTTCGGACTTTCTGAATTATCTATTTCCCCGACACGATAATCCTTTTCGGAGAATCCCGCACTGTTCAGCCCGCGAACAATTTTATCCAGCGTGTTCTTGAAGTCATTCGATGAAGTCAAGACATAAGACATGTTCAGCGTCGGATTTTTCTGGAAGCGTCTGGTATAGGGCTGCCTGAGAACACGTCCTAGAATCTGTTCTACATCTATCTGGCTTGTCTTGTTGGCAAGAGATGCAAGAATGTATGCGAACGGGCAATCCCAACCTTCCTTCAGTGCATTCACCGTGATGATATAACGGATTTTGCAATCCTCACTGAGCAGATCTACATTCTTGATCTCATTGATATCAGCTGTCTTGATTGCAATCTGATCTGCTGGAATGCCTACACTAATCAGCTTCTCCCTCAGACGATCAAATGTCGCGCTATCTTCTTTCCCTCTTGGCTGAGCCTGAAACAGTACGATAGGGCGCACATAATTTCCCGTTTGCAGGTATTCATCCTGCGCCTGCTGCTCCAGACGATTTCTTAGATCGATGGCATCGACGATAACTTCCTGCATGCTGTCCCGGTTATATACGATAACCGGAAGCTTGACCATGTTTTCGCGCTTCAGCTGAATCGCATCCACATAGCAAAGGACATTGCTGTCCTTGGTCGGCGTCGCTGTCAGATCCAGAACGAAAGAAGGATTGAAGTTTGTAAGCATGTCCTTGCTGAGATTGCTTCTGGCATGATGGCTTTCATCTACGATAACAACCGGATTCAGCTGATTGATGACCTGCATAAGCGCTGTCTCATCCACATCTGCAATCGGATTTACAGGAGCCCCCAGTGCTTTCGCAATCGGAGCCAGATTGCTGTTCTCCTGCTTCGCTTTTAAGGATTCCTTTCTACCACGGAAAGAATCATAAGAGAGCACCATGATCGAAAGCTGCTCGCTGATGGACGTAATATTAAAATTCTGCCCATTCAGAAGTTCTTCCTTGGTATACACCTCCACGCGACTGTTAAAATCAGTATTGATTCTCTGCCGATACGGATGCTCCGGATTCTTCAACGCGGCCAATGTCTGCGTCATAATAGACTCGGATGGCACCAGCCAAACAACCGCTTTTGTTTTTGTATTTGGAAGTCCATCAAAAATCGGACGAATCGCATTACAGGCGATGAAGGTCTTTCCGCCTCCGGTCGGCACTTTTAAACACAGATGCGGCACGCCTGGAAGGATGTTCTGATAAGGCGGTATCTTACCCGATTCTACCGGCAAACCTTTCTGATTCCAGAACAACCGATAGGCCTGATCGATCTTTCCAGTCTGATTCAGCAGCTGCATATATGTAGAAAGATCTGAAATGACCTTCTTCTGATAAGTCTTTAGTTCCATATCGCATCACCTCACAGTCTGGCAATATCTCTAGGTATCTTCTTAAAGGTAATTCCGTACTTCAAAAGTTCGTCATCGCTCAGGGTGCACTGATCTGCATAGATTACATAATGGTCCGCCTTCTCCTGAACGTGGGACAAGAACTCATAGTTCAGGATACAAAGAGCTTCCTTCTCGTAATAGAAATAATAGGCAGTGCCGTTCGCGACGCCGAGATAATAGGGGGCATCTTTCGGCTCGTAACTTGTGTGTGTCTCCGCGTACCATATATACTCACAGATCTTTTCATCCGGAACTTCCGAATTCAGCTGATGGTCCCCGATAAACAGCGGCTGTCCCAGCTCGTAGTAAGTAAAGTCGCCACCCGTTCCTTCTACTGCGCTCTTCCCTTCACCATATCCATCAATCACACGCTTGACACGTTCTGCTGTGATGGTATCAGCATAATCGCCCATTTCGATCAAAATGAATCTTCGATGACCGCCGTCCTCTTTGTTTTTGTTGAGAACTGCATGAGCAGTGGTGCCGGACCCCGCGAATGCATCAAGAACAATCATATCATCCTCTACACCAACGATATGTAGAATACGCTCTATCAGGCGTGGAGGTTTGGGAGTATCGAATGTTGCGCGACCAGCAAAGATTCCTTTTATGATTTTAGCAGCTTCATCGGTATGACCGACTTCTGTATATGTCCATAGATTTGTCGGTGGCTTTCCTCCGACACTGTCCAGGTAGGTTTTTCTACGAACACCCCCTAATCCACCTTTAGTAAAGTAGAATTTGGGCCATCTTCCTCTATCATACACCTGCTTAGCTTTCTTCTTTGATTCCTCCATTGATTGGGATAATACTATTGCACAAACCTCCATTCTGACTTCGCTAACAGGCACACCGCAAATCTCCGCTCTTTTTTCAACGTCTCCTATATCTTGGAGCTTATATTCACACCACCCCTTCATTATTTCCAACATCTGATCCTGCTGATAGCGCCAACATGCCCCATTGGTTGGATAAATCATATCTCCGGTAAATGGGTGCTGTATTGCATAAACCATACCTTGATGAGTTGCTGCGCCTGGTGCAAATGGGTTATCACTCGTCCATGGAGTTACATCATTATCCGGATTTTTATATTTTGCATCCATCTCCGCTGTTCGTGCCAGTTTCTGCGGCTGCCAATCCGGATTTTTGCTGTAGACCAAAACATGCTCTATTTCATTAACGATACCTTTCGAATCATTTCTGGTCGAGTAAGTTCTTTGCCATGATACATTTGACACAAAACAGTTCGATCCAAAAATCTCATCGCAGATCATTTTCAAGTTGTACAGCTCATTATCATCGATACTGATAAAAATTGCCCCATCCTCACTAAGCAGCTTCTGCAACAACTTAAGTCTTGGATACATCATGCACAGCCACTTGTCGTGGCGGCTGAGATCCTCTCCCTCTTTACCGACCACTTCGCCAAGCCACTTCTTGATCTTAGGATCGTTGACATTGTCGTTATACACCCAGCCTTCATTGCCCGTATTATATGGCGGATCGATGTAGATGCACTTAACCTTTCCCTCATATTTCGGCAGCAGAGATTTCAGCGCTTCCAGATTATCTCCGTGGATAATCATATTCTCACTTTTATCTCCGCCATAAGTATACTGCTTATCCAAAACTCGGTAAGGTACATCCATATGATGATTGATGACCTTGTCCTTTCCGATCCAGTCTAACGTCGGCATGGTTTGCATTCCTCCAAAATGAAACAGGAAGCACAGAGATTCTTCTCCTCGCTCCCTGATTAGGTTCTACATATTTTTCCTTATGATATCATTTTTTCTGTCAATTATCTATCTTAGCAAGGGAGTAACGAACTCTAGCGAAAAACGCATCGCGTGTCCAGTCGTTCCTATCCAATATGGTTTGATTATGATAATACTGGATATGTTTTTTGCCTGTAAGTATGACCGGCGACTGCAAAATATCCACTCTTAGGCGATTTTAAAAATACTGGCTACGAAAAGCCTTATTTCCTAAGAGGAATCCGGGCTCGCGTATCCAGTATTACTGAAAAGAAGGTTTATTGGATATATGCTGAAAGAAACTCTTCTCTGAAGGCAGAAATACATATCCACTATTTTAAAAAGCGAGGATTATTCGATAGTACGCTTATATGCGTATGCCTGATTTCGCAGAAATCTATCCAATAAGTGCCCTATTTGAAAATCTTAGATAGTTTAGCTCCGTACGCAAAAATGATAGATGGTGCTAAAAATATTCATGATTTCGAAATAAACCGGTTATTGAATAGTGTCATCCATCTTCATCTATTTTATCCGATTCGCCAGTGAAATTTTCCGGGCCGCGCGCGATGATCGTCTGAAAATCGAGCAGTATTCCTGCGCGGCAGAGTTACCGTTCACACGTGTACTGATCAGGCAGAGGGGCCGGAGGGGCGGCAATGGAGGCCATACGTAGAGATCGTGTGAAATCAAGCCGGGTCCCCTTAGCGGCACTTGGTACATTTTCCTTAGCACCCTCTGCAACGCTGAGTTTTCATGAAGAAAACTCAGCGATTGCAGAGGGCCTAGTGCCGCTTAGGGTTCCCGGCTTAGATTGAACCGATCTCGGAGTACTGTGCCTCCATTGCCGCCCCTCCGGACCTCTGCCTGAATCCAGTTGACGAGTGAACAGTAGCAATCTGTTTGAACTTTCCTAATCTATTTACTGTTAAAATATTCAAAAATCAGGAACCGAACGTACGAACAGTCTCGCCTTATAACCTCCATCTATAACGGCGCCTAAATTTTACGTATTATACTTTTGATTCATTCCCCATTAAAATAAGTAAGATATTTTCACATTATATCTATACACGACGAGGTTCTACTATATGAAGATTATCGATATTTTAAAACAGGATCAGATCACGCTTTCCTTCGAGGTGTTCCCACCGAAGAAGATCGAGAAGTACGATTCCGTGCAGGCGGCGACGGAGGGCGTAGCGGCGCTTCACCCGAGCTTCATGTCCGTGACCTATGGTGCGGGCGGCGGAACCTCCGAGTTTACGCTGAACATCGCGAAGAACATCCGGGACAAGTACGGGGTCGAGGTGCTGCCGCATCTCACCTGTGTGTCCTCCACGAAGGCGCACGTGCACGAGATGATTCAGAAGTTTAAGGAATACGGCTTCGAGAACGTCATGGCCCTGCGCGGTGACATCCCGGAGGGTGGCGCACCTTACGACGACTACCACTATGCGAGTGAGCTCGTCGCGGACATCAAGTCTCAGGGCGACTTCTGCATCGGCGGTGCCTGCTATCCGGACGGCCATGTCGAGTGCGCCCACAAGGATGACGACATCCGGAATCTGAAGCGCAAGGTCGACGCGGGTGTCGACTTCCTGACCACGCAGATGTTCTTCGACAACGCGGAGTTCTTCAACTTCCTCTATCGTCTCCGCGAGCAGGACATCCGTGTGCCTGTTCTCGCCGGCATCATGCCGATCACGAACCAGAAGCAGCTCGGCCGCTCCGTCGCCCTCTCCGGCACCACCGTGCCGACCCGCTTCAAGGAGATCGTCGACAAGTTCGGCGAGCATCCGGAGGCGATGAAGCAGGCGGGCATCATCTATGCGACCGAACAGATCATTGACCTCATCGCAAACGACGTAAAGCACATCCACGTCTACTCGATGAACAAGCCGGACGTCGCCGAGGCCATCCAGCGGAACCTGAGCGAGATTCTGAAGATCTGATATACTTTTACCCATCGGGACGCAGCCGGAGGATGCCGGAAGCCCACGTGCATCCGTCACACACCCTCTCCTTTGCGTCCTCGTTACGATCACTCATCGGAAAGTGAAGGGCACTATGATCGATATGCGACTCCGCGAGGTCTACCGTTACCTCGGCTACCGAAAAATCACACCGACGCCGGAGATCGACGCGCGTATCCAGCAGTGCATCGTGCGCATGCAGGCGGCCGCGACGCCGCGCGCCATCTCTCGACGCTTTCCCGTCCGAACAGAAGCACCCGACCGGGTCGAGATCGCGGGGCTCACGATCTGCTCGCGGGATCTCTATCGAAACCTCTCCGGCTGCGACGACGCGTATATGCTTGCAGCCACCATCGGCATCGGCATTGACCTGCTCATCAAGCGGGGGGAAGTTGCCAGCATGACGGATTCCATCATCTACCAGGCAGCGGGTGCCGAGATGATCGAGTCCTACGCAGACAGCGAAGTTGCGAAGCTTCGCGCACAGGAGGCTGAACGTGGCTATCAACTCCGCCCGCGCTACTCGCCCGGCTACGGGGACCTGCCGCTCGCGCTCCAGACGGATTTCGCGCGCATCCTCGACATGCAGAAGTGGTGTGGCATCACGCTGACCGACGCGCTCCTCATGGTTCCGAGCAAGTCCATCACCGCCTTCATCGGCTGCACGCGCCAGCCGAAAACCTCGCCCGACGCCGCGTACCTGGCAGCGGAGGTCAACCCGCTGAAGCTCGAGGCCAATGCTTCTGTCCCGAACACAAGCACCGCGCGCAGCACCCACGACTGCCGGCAGTGCACGAAAACCGACTGCCTCTACCGCGACTGCTGACGACTTTATAAAAATTTAATGGGGTCTGACCCTATAAACTTCAGTTTAGATTCAGTTTAGAAAAACTTAATGGGGTCAGACCCCATAAAGTTCCGCAAAGCCACGAAAGTTCTGCGGCCTGCAATGGTAAACACACAACGGAGGAAATTATGCGAAAGAATATCATGGATCGAATCGGTCGGGAGTGGCTGTTCTTCGACGGGGGCACCGGCTCCATCCTGCAGGAGAAGGGCCTGCAGCCGGGGGAGCTGCCGGAGACCTGGAATCTCCTCCACCCGGATCGGATCCTCGATCTGCACCGCGGCTATCTCGAGGCCGGTGCGGACATCTATAACACGAATACCTTCGGCGCGAATCGCCTGAAGTTCCCGGAGAACCTCGACGAAATCGTGACGGCGGCGGTGAAGCTCGCGAAGGAAGCGCGCACGCAGGCCGGTCGTGACGAGGATGCCTACGTGGCCCTCGACATCGGTCCGACGGGCAAGCTGCTCGCGCCGATGGGCGACCTCTCCTTCGACGACGCGGTCGATATCTTCGGCGAGGTCGTACGGATCGGCGCCCGCGAGGGTGCGGATCTCGTGCTGATCGAGACGATGAACGACTCCTACGAGGCGAAGGCGGCGGTGCTCGCGGCGAAGGAAAACTGCGATCTACCGGTTTTCATCACCTGCGTCTTCGACGGCAGTGGGAAAATGCTGACGGGCGGTACGCCGGAGTCAGTGGTCGCTATGCTCGAGGGCCTCGGCGTCGATGCGCTCGGTGTGAACTGCTCGCTCGGACCGGCCCAGATGATTCCGATCGTGGAGCGTCTCGTGAAGGCCGCCCACGTGCCGGTGCTCGTGAATCCGAACGCCGGTCTTCCGAAGTCCGTCGACGGAAAGACCGTCTATGATGTCGGCCCGGAGGAATTCGCCGGCTATATGAAGCAGATCGCCGCGCTCGGTGCGGCCGCCGTCGGTGGCTGCTGCGGCACGACCCCGGACTACATCCGCGCGGAGATCGCCGCCGTGCGCCCTCTCCCGCTACTCCCACCGCAGGGCCGTGCGCAGACCGTCATCGCCTCCTTCTCCCGCACCGTCGAAATCGGACGGGCGGCCCGTCCTGTGATCATTGGCGAACGCATCAACCCGACTGGCAAGAAACGCTTCAAGCAGGCGCTCGTCGACCACGACATCGACTACATCGTGGACCAGGGCCTCCAGCAGGAGGACGCGGGCGCGGACGTGCTCGATGTCAATGTCGGCACGCCGGAGATCGATGAGGTGGCGCTGCTCGACGAGGTCGTCTGCCGTCTGCAGAGTGTGCTGGCGCTGCCGCTCCAGATCGACACCTCGAACCCGGAAGCCATGGAGCGCGCGCTTCGTCACTACAACGGCAAGGCGCTCATCAACTCCGTGAACGGCAAGCAGGAGGTCATGGCGGAGGTCTTTCCGCTCGTGAAGAAGTACGGTGGCGTCGTCGTGGCACTCGCGCTCGATGAGGGCGGTATTCCAGACAATGCAGACGACCGCATCCGTATCGCTGAGAAGATCTACGCGACGGCGGCGGAATACGGGATTCGCCGCGAGGATATCGTCATCGATGGCCTGTGCATGACCGTCTCCAGTGATCCGCGCTCGGCGCTCGTGACGCTCGAGACGATCCGCCGCATCCGCGACGAGCTCGGTGGCAGCAGCATCCTCGGTGTGTCGAACATCAGCTTCGGTCTCCCGGCCCGCGAGCTCATCAACGCCTACTTCTTCGAGATGGCGCTGCAGAACGGGCTCTCCTGCGCGATCATCAACCCGAACAATCAGGCGATGATGCAGGCGTACCGCGCCTTCTGCGCGCTCACAAACCAGGATGAGAATTTCCAGAGCTTCATCTCCGCCTATGCCGGCTACAAGTCTCCAGACAAGCAGGTAAGCGACGCGCTGACCGCCTATAAGACCCGTGTGCTGAACGCGCTCGGGGTTTCCGCCGGGGACCTGCAGGCCACCGGCCGTCCCCTAGGCGGATCGGACAGTAACGCCGGCTTCGGGCCTGGCACGGCGGGCAATGTCTCCAGCGCGGGCGCGAACGCGGGATCTTCCGGTAGCGGACGGGCTGCGGGCGCAGACGACGGTCGCGGACCGGGTGCATTGGCCGGCAAATCTCGACTCGTCGAAGCGATCGAACGCGGCATGGCGAAACCGGCAGCAGACGCAACGCGTGAGGCTCTCCTCACACGAAATGCCCTCGACATCATAAACGAGGACCTCGTGCCGGCCCTCGACGTCGTCGGCCAGGGCTTCGAAAAGGGCACCGTCTTCCTCCCGCAGCTCCTCATGGCCGCGGAAGCCGCCAAGGCCGCCTTCGCTGTCGTGAAGGAATCCATGGCCGGCAGCGCGCAGGAGTCGAAGGGCCGCGTCATCCTCGCGACCGTGAAGGGCGACATTCACGACATCGGAAAGAACATCGTGAAGGTCCTGCTCGAGAACTACGGCTACGACGTCATCGACCTCGGAAAAGATGTGCCGCCGGAAACCATCGTGGAGACCGCGCTTCGGGAGAACATCCGCCTCGTCGGCCTCTCCGCCCTCATGACCACCACCGTCGTGAACATGGAGGAAACCATCCGGCAGCTCCACCAGCAGAAGCCGGACTGCCGCATCGTCGTCGGCGGCGCCGTCATGACCCAGGACTACGCTGACAAAATCGGCGCTGACTGCTATGGCCGCGACGCCATGACCACCGTCCGCTACGCAGACGAACTCGCGGAAAAAGGTATTTTATAAGTTTTTCTATAGTGAAAGCCCCGGCACACGCCGGGGCTTTCACCAGTTTATGGGGTCTGACCCCATTAGTTTGAGTTTGTAATTGGCGCCTAGCGGCGCCTTATTTCAGATACTCTCCGAGCATCTCCTTCACACACGCTTCGATCTGTTCGATGATTTTTTCACAGCGTTCCTTTTTCATCCCCGCCTGAATTCCTACCGCGAGCAGTTCCTTCCTGCCCGGATTTCGCCCATTCCCATCCACTGTTGTCGTATTCAGGATTTTCGCGCATTCTTCTGCCAGCTCATCCAGGTCAACATGCTCGTAATTCTGCTCATAGCTCTTTTCCGGATAGTAGGTCAATGCTCCCATCCCGGACTTTCCGACGATGGCCAGACGGTCTATAACCGTCAGTTCGTCTGTGTTCTGCTGATGTGCGCGGAGCAGACGGTTCAAAAGCAGTCGGCCCCAGTTGTCCGGAAGACTATCTGCAAACACGCCAAACAGTCCGTCAAAATGATCTTTCGATGGAATAAAAACCTGTCTTTTCAGAGGGAGCGAGAACGGACTGATGGAAAATCCCTTTTCCAGCCATTCATCATAGATATTATATTATCTATAATTGACGTTTTTCACTATTTATATACAAAATATTATCTGCTATCATTCTACAATCAATTTGTCCGAAATGCAATCTGCCGAACGCTGTACCTGTTACCTGGTTCTCATACGCAGTAACTGTTCAGACCGGGGGCCAGTAACCATACGCATAGGCGCTGAGGCGCACAAAAAAAGCTGCCCCACCAACGTGAGACAGCCTCTGTATACAGCCAATGCTGGATCATGATCCCATCTTCCGAATCATGCTTGTCCTGATCATCTGATCAGTCGTCAGAATCCTTACCATCTTCTTCGTCTGAATCCTCAACTGTTTCAGAATCCTCGAAATCATCCTCTGCGTCGTCGAAGTCTTCATCCTCTAACGGTTCGGCATCCGCGTCATCGAACTCGTCATCCTCGAAGTCCTCGTCCTCATCCTCCGGATCATTGAAGATCGACTCGTAGTAGCCGGCGGTTTCGAAGCCGTCGTCTTCGTGCTCCGCGAGGAACCAGTCCATGAGCTCCGCCATCTCGTCGTGGCGGCCGTCGAAGCGGTCACGTACGTAGAAGAGCGATAGAAGGTCTCCGCTTAGCTCCATGCCTGGAATCTTGTTATGGAAGGTCTCGAGCAGGGTCCAGAGCGGCACCATATCGTCATACTGGATGTCCATCAGCAGCACATCCATCTTATCCGGGTTGTAGTAGCAGTAAATCGTATCGCCGACACTGTCCTCGCCGAACAGATCCATGAACGCCTGGCGGATCGCCTTCGCACTCATATCGTCTGCGTCGTTCAGGTACTGACGCGGATCCTCGATCGTCACCTGGTAGTGATCGAATTCCTCGTTCTTCAGCTCGAGAAACTCCAGCGTATCCGCCAGCGCCGTCTCGACCGTCACGTTGTTCTGCTCTGCGTAGGAATGCAGAATATTCATATACTCATCCGGGAATTCCAGTTTTACACTCATTTTCACACCTCTACTTTATGGGGTCTGACCCCATAAACTTCAATTTTAGATTTTGTTTATAAAAATTTAATGGGGTCAGACCCCCTTACGAAATTCTTAAGGCAGTCCGAAGGAACCATGCCCCATGACCGCCCGTCAATTCATGTTCCGAAGCTCCGCGAGGAACATATCGTAGTAGTCGTCCTGTCCATCCAGCTTCGGCGAGTTCTCACCGCCACCGTTCGTGGAGCGTTTGATCGCCGCATAAAACTCCTCGCCGTAGGTGAGGATGTCCATCTCATAGAGCGGATACCCCTCCCGCTGCGCAATCGCGCAGAAAGCCGCCAGCGGATTCTTCTCCTCCGCCGTCGCGAGCAGCTCCACCCGGAACCCCGCATCTCTCTTCGCCTTCTGTCGAAGCGCATCCAGCGCTGTCTCTACATCCATTCGACTTATCTCCTCCACTTTATGGGGTCTGACCCCATAAACTTCAACTTTAGAATTTGTGTTTAAAAATTTAATGGGGTCAGACCCCCTCGGTCTAGGGTCAGCCCCCCTCGGTCTAGTCACTTTCCATGATCCGTCGTGTCACCACCGCGCCGATCAGTGCGCCGAGCGCCAGTATCGCCGCCCCCAGAAGCAGCGTCTTCGGGATGTGCCTCTTCACCGGAATCTCGAACTCGCCGCCGGTCTTACTGATCATGCCGATCTCGCCGTCGGAGATCAGATAGGCCTCGCCATAGAGCACTTCCTTCTTCGTCTTCGTGTCCTTCCGGATATACGCGCCATCCGTGAGGCAGTAGAAGGACTCGCCCATGCTGTCCGGGAAGGTGATGTCCTGGAACAGGCGCTTGCCGTCCAGCACCGCGTCGATCGTCTGATTATAGTGCGGGATGACCTTCGTCTTCGTGAGGCCCAGGCCCTCGAGGAAGCGCTGATAATGCGGGTTCACCGCCTCGCCTTCCTCCTCCGGCTGCGCATAGACCACCTCCGCACAGTTCATCGTGCCGGCACTGATGCCGATAACGATGCCCCGGAAGTGCTGCAGGTGCTCACGAAGCCCGATCTGGTGAAACCAGGCGTTCTCCGTCGGCACATGCCCACCCGCGAGGATCACGACATCGAAGCGGTCGAGGATCTCCACCGTCTTCGGCTCCCGTCGATCCAGCACGTCGATCGAATCCATGGACAGCCCCGAGCGGTTGAAGCACTCGAGATAGGTCTTCGCCATGGCACTGTTAAACTTCGTATCATCCGGCTCGGAGGCGACCAGCACACACTTGCTGTGCGGCTTCCAGTCCTCCTTCAGCCGATCCACGAAATGATTTTTATTACTGAGCAGCTCTGGCCGCCCCGTCGCCCGGTTGATTCCACCCGGCGTTGATGTCATATATAAAATCATGCACTCTCCTCCACTTTATGGGGTCTGACCCCTTTACGTCACATGGCGCCATCTCCGCCCGGCAGACAGCTGTTTCCCGAGCGCAGACAGGGGTCAGACCCCCTTACGAAATTCTTAAGGTCGGGGCTTCCGCCCGCCGAAGCCGGCACTGGCCGGATTTACTTTCGGATACGTCTATTATAAACCATCTGGACGAGGCGCGCGATGAGAACATTGCCGCCAATGATCGCGAAGATCCAGAACACGGTCATATACACCGGCTGCTCGTAGACGTGCAGGAACGGGTACGGGCCGACGTAAAGCTTCGCAATGTTCAGGATCAGCACCGGAATCGCGTACACGATCGTCGCCGCCACCGCGCAGAGCGGTGCCCACGTCGGGAGCTTCTGCCGCGGCTCGGTCTCGAGGCAGAGGAAGCTGTAGAGCGACAGGAGCGGCGCACCGACGTGGTTGATGAGGTGCGTGCCGTCGAGCAGCATCTCGCGGTAGCCGTCCGTCGGGCCGAGCACGAAGATCACGACGAGGAAGGTCACGAGCAGACAGCAGCTCGTCACGTAGCGAAGCACCAGGAGCAGCGTCGGAATCGTCACCTTCTCTTCCCCGCCCTTCCGGTAATTCCGCATCAGAAAGGTCGAGACGAAGCCGCTCGTCTGGCCCTTGAAGATGATCGGCAGCATCACGAGCGTAAACAGCGCACTCACGATAAGGCAGAGCAGGTTCGAATCCTCGGTGTAGTAGATCAGCATGCCGAGGCCGTCCTTCGCGTAGGCGTAGTTCGTGTCGATCATCTCGAGCACCACCAGCACGATATGTAAAAACAGTGCAGTTCTCAGTTTCTTATTATCCATAATCCTCTTTCCTTATAATCGTTCAGTGAAGGGGTCCGGAGTACCGGCAGCGGATGCACCATACTCCGAGCCCGGCTTGCTTTCACACGGTCTCTCCGTATGGCATCCGCGCCGATACCCCAAACCCCAGTCTAAACTGTAATTTCTGTTTCCAGTCAAATCTTCCGCTGCCGGAACATACATCAGAACAGCAGCATCCGTGTCGTATGCGCGTCGAAGGTCACGGCCTTCACGCCGGTCGTTTCAATCTGGTAGAGGGCGTTTGCGGCGAGGTGCTCAGCGGCCTGCTCGAGGTCGCGGCAGCCCGTGTCGTCCCGGTACTTCTCGAGGATCACGTCGATCGCGCGGTCCTCCACCACACACTCCTCCGGGCGCATGCCCATGCGCTTCAGCACCTTCGGCAGCGAGAAACGCTGAAAGATCGTTCGCTTCTCCTCCGGGGTGTAGTCCGGGATGTCGATCACCGCGAAGCGGCTCATAAGCGGTGCACTGATGCGGTTCTTATCGTTCGCCGTCGCGACCGGGTAGACGCCCGAGGTCGGGATACGGCACTCGATATAGTTGTCGGTATAGCCGATATTGTCGAGCAGCGTCAGCAGCGCATCCGCCGGATTGCCGTTAATGCTGTTGTGGTCGGCCTTGTCGAGCTCGTTGATGATGAAAACCGTGTTGCTCGCGCCGCTCTGGGCGAATGCCTCCATGATGCGCCCAGGCTTCGCGTTTGCGTAGACGCGTGGGCTGCCCGTCAGCGCCTCCGAGTCGTGGATCGCACTCATGTCGAGGCTCGTCCACGGAAGCCGCAGGATACGCGCCACCGCGTAAGCGAGCTGCGATTTACCGATGCCCGCCGGCCCCGCCAGCAGCAGACCGTAGGCCGGCAGCGTGTGCGTACGGTTGATCTGAATGATGGTCTCCATGATGCGCTGTTTCACGCGTTCGAGACCATACAGCTCCTCGTCGAGGATTGCCCGCGCCTTCACTGGATCGATCGACTCGAAGTAGTCGCCCTTCCACTGGATGTTCAGCACCATCTGAAGCGCCCGCTCTGCATGCCGCCGCTCCTCCGGGCTGATCGTGCTCGACCGGATCGTCGCGACGTTCCGCTCCGCCCAGGCCCGCATATTCTCCGGCAGGGTCTGCCCCGCACAGGCGAGGTAATTCAGCATGGAATTCAGATCCGAAATCGGGGTCGCGCCCGGATTCTTTCCCTCGCGCTCCTCCGCATCGAACGCCGCCTCCGCGTCACTCTTCTCCTCCGGCGCGCGGCTCTCGAGGAGTCGCCGGATCACGAGCTGCAGGAACTCGTCCCGCTCGGTCTGAATTCGCTCACCATCCGCTGCCATCGCCCGGATGCGATACACCGCGTAGCCCTCCTCCGTATGCGCGCCCGACAGCCGGAGCGACACATGATTCTCCCCGAGCCAGTGCTCGAGCGCCACGAATCGCTGGTCAATGCTGGCGATCGGAACGCTCAGGTCGCGTCCATCCTTGTCCCGGCCGCTGACATTCGCCTCGGTCTTCCCGTCGGTCCAGGCAAATGCAGTTCCGCGCACCGGGTTCAGGAATACGCCGAGCGCGTGATGCGGAAGCTTCTGCTCCGGGTCCGCGAGCGTAAGAATCGGATGTGCCGCGTCTGCCCGGTCATTCGTGCAGCGACGCAGTGTCCAGCCCGCCACGGTCTCGATCCCTGCTGCGGCCTCCGCCTGCGCCTTCGCCTCATCCTCCAATTGATTAAAATCAAACATCCGATCTGCCATGCTGTCTCTCCTTTACAAGTGCAGTTTCTTCAATAAATATTTTTCCAGGTAAACCTTCAGGTATGGGGATCCCGGACGGGCGGCACCGATGGCACAGTACTCCGAGACCGGTGAACTCTAAGCCGGGGACCCTAAGCGGCACTAGGCCCTCTGCAATCACTGAGTTTTCTTTATGAAAACTCAGCGTTGCAGAGGGTGCTAAGGAAAATAGTACCAAGTGCCGCTAAGGGGACCCGGCTTGACTTCACACGGTCTCTACGTATGGCCATCGGTGCCGCCCGTCCGGGTCCCCGCTACCTGAACTTTTCATCTCTTCACGTCGTCGATGCCATACAACAGCGCGTTTACGATGCAGGCGGCGATGTTCGAGCCGCCCTTCCGTCCGCGGGCGACGATCCACGGGATGTCGCCGATCGGCGCGGTCTCCTCCGCGAGGCTCAGAATCAGCTCCTTCGCCTCGACGACATTGACGAAGCCCACGGGCACGCCGATGATGCCGGCAGGACGCAGCCCGCGGTCATGAATCAGGCGGTAGAGCTCGATGAGCGCCGTCGGTGCGTTGCCGATCGCGAAGATCAGCGGGCGGTCCTTGATCCGCGCCGCATACTCCATGCTGACGACCGCGCGTGTCACGCCGCGCGCCCGCGCCTCCGCCGCCACATCCGGGTCACTCATGAAGCAGCGCGTCTCCGCGCCCAGCGCCGCGAGCGCCTTCTTACTGATGCCCGCGCGTGCCATCTCCGTGTCAGTGACGACGATCGCCCCCGCGTCGCGCACCCAAGCTTCCGTCGATGCATCTGCATGCGAGCTGCCGCTCGCCCCTGCGTCGTGCGACCGTCCTCCCGCGGATGCGTCTGCGCTCGCCGAGCCCGCAATCCCCGCGCGGAGCGACGTGCGCATGCGGTCGACAGCATTGGCCGAAAATACGAGATTTTCGGCGTAGTCGAAGTCCGCAGAGGTATGAATGCAGCGCTTGACGATCGGTGCCTCCACCGCATCGAGACGGATGTGACGACGGTCCAGCTCCTGCTGAATCAGCGCCATCGAATGACGCTCGATATCCTTCGGTTCGATATGTTCCAGTTTGATTTCCACGATGTTCTCCTGCTGCCGGGGCGTGCCCGGGCTTTCCGCTGATTCTCGCCATGCTGCTGAAGCCCCGCTCCGATCCTGTTCGGAGTCCGATGTCCTCACTTCTCCACGCCGACCCTCGCCGTGATGCCGTCGTCGTACGGGTGCTTTTCCTTCTCCATATTTGTAACGTAATCCGCCATTGAGAGAAGGGTGATGTCGGGGTTTCGTCCGGTCAGGATGACCTCCATGTTCTGCGGCAGGCGGAACAGAAAGTGGATCAGCATGTCGCGGTCGAGCAGTCCCTTGTTGACGACATCGAGGATCTCATCAAAGATGAACAGCCCCGCGATTTCCGGCTTCTCCGGCTCCTGCTTCACCACGCCGATCTTCTCCTTCCGCGCACGGGCGGCTTCTGCGCGCCGCGGCTCCGTCTTCTGCAGGATCTCCATCGTGTGCACCGCGCGCCGGAACAGGGTGTCCGAATCCGCACGGGTCGCCGCCTTGTCCTCCTCCGTCATACGGAAGGTGAAGCCATAGCAGTGCTCCGGAAGCAGCACGAACACGCCCGGGATCTTCTCCAGTGTACTGATCTCGCCGGACAGCCCGTCCTTCAGAAACTGACAGAATACCACGGGCACACTGTGACCTGCTGCCCGCACTGCGGCGCCGATCGCCGCCGTCGTCTTCCCTTTTCCATCACCGTGGTAGATTTCAATCATGATTCCACCGAGCTCCCTTCGTGCTCACCCATCTGCTGCTTCCAGCATGTGCCGCCGGTCGACGCACCAGATGCGCGCTACGGTCGTGCTGTCCTGCTCGCCGCGGACCGTCGCTTCTCAGACCTGCTCACCCTCGAGGATTTCGTAGATACGCGCCATGTCGAGCGACGCCCGAAGCGCCGCGCTCAGCTTCGCAAACTGCGCTTCCTTGAATGCTTCATAGTTTACGACCTCCCGGTCCCCGGGGTCAATGCCTTTTCGTCGACACAGTCGCTCCACGAAGGCGTTCCGGAGTCCATCACGGTCGAAGAAGCCATGCAGGTAGGTACCGAAGACATTGCCCGCCTGTGCATAGAGGCAGCTGTCCGCCGGGTGGCTGGTCGTGACCGCACCGGATGCCGGACCCGCCGGCACCATGGCCTCGTCACGCCAGCGCGTCGAATCATCCGGCGCATTGCCTCGCGGCACCGCATCGGTCGTATGGTGATCCGGGATCGTACGCCCCATGTGGATCTCGTAGCCGTCGACGCGCTGGCCGTTCAGCGCCGCAAACTCACCCGTGAGGCCCTCAAGCACGAGGCGCGTCTGCGTCCGGGTCTTCTCCGCCTCAAATTCCGTGCGGAGCGGCAGGAGCCCGAGGCCCCGCGTACGGGCCCCCACCGGTCCTTCCACGCCCTCGACATCGACGACCTCGGTGCCGAGCATCTGGAAGCCGCCGCAGATGCCGAGAATCAGCGTGCCGCGCGCCTGCTTCTGCAGGATCTTCGCCTCGAGACCGGTGCTCCGCAGCCAGTCGAGGTCACGGATCGTGCTCTTCGTGCCCGGCAGGATCAGCACATCCGGCTCCCCGAGCTCTCGCACGCTCGACACATAGCGGACCGAGACGCCCGGCTCCGTCGCGAGCGCCGTGAAATCCGTGAAATTACTGATGCGCGGCAGACGGATTACCGCGATGTCAAGGCCGCCTTCCGCCTGTCGCTGCTCGAGCGCCGTCGAGAGCGAATCCTCGTCCTCCAGCGCGACATCGAGATAAGGCACCACGCCGAGCACTGCCTTGCCGGTCCGCGCCTCGAGGATGTCGAGCCCCGGATCGAGGATCGTCTTGTCGCCGCGGAACTTGTTGATGATGAGTCCCCGGATGCGTGCCCGCTCCTCCGGCTCCAGCAGCTCGAGCGTCCCGAGCAGCTGCGCAAATACACCGCCGCGGTCGATGTCGCCGACCAGCAGCACCGGCGCATCCGCGATCGCCGCCATCCCCATATTGACGAGGTCGTCCTCCCGGAGATTCACCTCCGCCGGACTCCCCGCGCCCTCGATCACGATGATGTCATACTCCGACGCGAGTGATTCGTAGGCGGCGCGCACGACCGGCAGCAGCGCCCACTTGTTGCGATAGTACTCACGGGCCGTCATATTGCCCTGCGCCACCCCGCGCACGATCACCTGCGAGCCGACATCGGTGGTCGGCTTCAGCAGAACTGGATTCATCCTCGCGTTTGGGGCAATGCCGGCGGCCTCTGCCTGGACGACCTGCGCGCGACCCATCTCGAGCCCTTCATCTGTGATGAAGCTGTTAAGCGCCATGTTCTGCGCCTTAAACGGAGCCACCCTGTAGCCATCCTCATGGAAGATGCGGCAGAGCCCCGCCACCAGCAGACTCTTCCCCGCGTTCGACATCGTGCCCTGCACCATGATCGCACGCGCGCGGTGGGCGGGTACGCCGGACTCCGGTACTTTACCTGGTTTTAACCCAGCTTCTATTTTCATTTCGTCTACGTGCATACCGCGCCTCTTTTCTCCTCCTGCTTTCATGTGCCTTTCTCATCATCCGGGCTCATGGACAGATACACATTCTATAACGCTCGCCATCTCTGAATCAGCTCCAGATTCTCCTCGTGCGTCCGCACGCAGATCCGGTAGTAGCGTGCATCCAGGCCCTCGTAGTTCCCGCAGGCACGAATCAGTACACCTCGATCCAGCAGCAGCGCCTTTAAATCCACGCTGTGCGACGTAAACACAGTCCTGTTCTCACTTACGCAAGGATCGCTTTCCGACTTCAATTCCGGCTTGCGCACACGTCCATCCGGGCAGTCCGGCTGTGTAAGCGCAGTCCGGAACAGGATGAAGTTCGCATCCGATACCGGCACATAGACCTTCTCCACATAGGGAAGCGTCGGGAGCGTCTGCACCAGGAAGGCCCGTTCTGCGCGGATCAGTGCCCGTGTCTTCTCCACAAATTCTGTTTCCTCGAGGGCCGCCACGCCGGCGAGCTGCGCCGGAAGGTTGATCTCCCACGGTGTCATCGTCGCCCGCACCGCGTCCGTCAGCGCCTGCGTCGCCGTCAGCATGTAGCCGAGACGCAGCCCCGGCATACCGTAGATCTTCGTGAAGGCACGCAGGATCACGAGATGCTCGAACGCACGAAGCGACGGCACCATGCTGCATTCCAGCTCGTTCGGACGCAGTGCATGCTCCACATTAGAAAAATGCGTCGCTGCTGCATGCGGGCTGTCGTCGAAGGAAATAGGCTTCGGCATCTGGGCCTCACGCTCCCCTGCTTCCTGCCCACCGCTCGAATGCGTGCTGTCGTCGGAGCGAAGAAACGGCAGGAAGCACTCATCCACGAGGAGCCAGCTGTGGTGCGCTTCACAGACCGCCGCGATGCGCTGCAGCACCTCCGCGCGGATGACATTGCCATCCGGATTGTTCGGATTACAGAGGAAGACCGCGGAGCCGGACGGAGCCCTCTCGATCGCCTGGATAAAGGCTGCCTCTACCGCCGGTGTGAACGAAAAGTCGTCCGCTTCCGACAGATAGACCGGGACGACCTGCGCCCCCACGCGCTCCGCGGCGACACTGTACTCCGCGAAGGCCGGCGCCGCGACGACGACCTGCTGCGGACGAAGTACCTGCATCAGACGATAGATCAGATCCGCGGCACCATTACCGAAGCTGATCCACTCCGGCGCGACCGCGCATGCTTCATGTGTTTCGATTCCCCCTAGCACCGGCCCAGTCCCTGCTGCGCAGGTCGACGCGCCAGCAGCCATATCGTCTGTCCGCATCCCGGCGGATGGAACACCGATGTCCGCATTGGCCCCGGCAGACGAAACGACCACCGCAAACTTCCGGTTCAGAAACGAAACGACGGCGTCGCGGAGCTTCTCCACCTTCCAGTCCGGATAGGCGGTGCTCTGGTCGACGCCGTGCTTCGCCGCCTGGCACGCCCGTGGAGGCATGCCCAGCGGATTGATATTTACAGAATAATCGAGATCAACTGCGCGGCGATACACATCGCCGCCATGTACATAGTTCATAAACCTTACTTTCTTTGTCGTCGACGGAGAGTCCAGCCCTTTAAGCAACTGGAGGCAGGCCGCTGCGAAGTCCGAAGCATCCTTCCCTGCATAGCTGGTCCGTGTGTTCAGATCCAGCCGCTATACAGCATGACGGTCCGCATGATCATGATGCCGACGAAGTAGATCATGAACACGCTAAGGTACATGATGCGATTCGCTGTTTCGATATCCTCTGGTGTGATTTCGCGCTTGCTGTCACCGATCGCCGGCTTGTGAACGAGCTTTCCGAAGTAGTATGCGTCTCCGAGGAGCTCGACGCCGAGCGCGCCGGCCATGGCAGCTTCCGTCTGCCCGGAGTTCGGGCTCGTGGATTTCCGCGCGTCGCGACGCCAGATACGGAACGCGCCCTTCCAGTCGAGGCCCAGGAACATGGCCGCGATGCACATGAACAGTGCGCTGATGCGCGCCGGGATGAAGTTGCAGATATCATCGAGGCGAGCCGCCGCGGTGCCGAAGTACTTATACTGGTCGTTCTTGTAGCCGATCATGGAGTCCATGGTGTTGACGGTCTTATAGAACCAGCCACCGGCCACACCGAACACCATCATGAACAGGAGCGGTGCGACCACCCCGTCGGAGGCATTCTCCGCGACCGTCTCGACCGTCGCCTTCGTGACACCGGTCATATTGAGACGCTTCGTGTCACGACCCACGATCATCGAGACCGCTTCGCGCGCATCCTTGATATTTTTACGCTTGAGGGCCTCATAGACCTTCATGGATTCCCGCTTCAGCTGCTTCATCGCGAGCATCTGGTAGGCGAGGAAGGCGTCGATCGCCCAGGTCAGGGTCTCGCCGAACATCGTCGCGATGTTGTGAATGATGAGCGGGATAACCGTGAAGATCACGAGCATCAGCACGACGAGAATCGCACCCGCGAACTGCTTCTTCCCACGGCCCGCCTCCGGATCCTCCGAGATATGGAGGCTCCGGCGCAGGAACTTCTCCAGCCACTCGATGCCGCGGCCCATCGCCATCACCGGATGGAACCAGTTGTGCGGATCCCCGAAGACCAGATCGACGATCAGCGCCATAATCAGAATCATGATTCGCTCGTACATGCTACACTCTCCCAAATACAGAAATTGGAACTATTTTACCATAAACAAAAGCAGAACGGAACACGCATGGTGCGGCATGTACCATGCACGTCCCGTTCATCATCTTGGTTCAATGTTGCATCCCACTGCTTCATCCGATACCTTCTGCTTCGTCGCTCACATTACATCCCGTATTTTTCCTGCATCATTCCAGTTATTTCGAGCCTCGGACTTCCTGACGCAATTACGCTTCCAGTATCGCTTTGATACCTTTTGCGCTTCGCATCGCCGCGTCCCGGAAGTGATTTCCGGGGTTCAGCTCCCAGCGTACATCCACGCCGAGCTCCTGATAGTGCTGAAGAATCGCCTCCGTATTTTCCTGCACGGTCTTCAGCACCGCATGCTTCGTCTTCGCCTCGGCATCCCCTAACGACATGTAGAGCTTCTCCGGTTTCCGTATCGGCTCATGTCGAAGCACGTATTCCCGGAACTTCGGAAACCACAGGGAGCCGGACATGCTGGCCACCCGCGCGAAACAGTCGCAGCGGTACATCGCATAGAGTGCGAACAGTCCGGCCAGCGAGTACCCTGCGATGCCGACGTACGGCGCGCTTCCCCGGATCTTTTCTCTGGCTGCCGGCACGATGTCCGACGCCAATGTCAAAAACAATCGGTAATGCTGAATTACAAAAAAATTCCCCGTCAGCTTCTGGCCATCTGTGTCAGGTACAGAAGCATTGCCCGATCAGCCGGGGACGGTGTATTACCGAAACGGATTCTGCTGACATCGAAGAGGATGCAGCCGCAGTGTCCGGGGAAGGTCGGGAAGCTGATGATTTTCAGGTAGGTGTCGATTTCCGGGGAATAATCGAGGATTTCCAGGGTCTCGCCATAGAGGGCGGAGCGCTCATAGGCGCGCAGCCACTTGGCGTCCATGTTAGGGAAGAGGCTGCCGAAGGAGGCACCGATCATGGTGTCGAGCGGCAGCTTCTCGAGCTCGGCCAGCGCGGGATTTCCGTAACGGAAGATCCAGTCCACGGCGTTGTTCTTCTCGTCGAAAACCATCTCGATGTCCGTGAACGCGAAGGGAAGGGTGTCAAAGACACGATAATGCTCCCGGAAATCCGTCTGTCCGGCCTCTGGAAGCACCTGCAGCAGGCGCTTCCTCCGCTCCCGGAGTTCTGACTGCAGCCAGGTCTTTTTACTGGCGACATAGTTAAGCTTTTCGCCGTTGTTCAGATTGACCGTATCCGTCACATCATGGATGGCGCGGACAGAAACCAGGGTACTCCGGTGGATCTTCACGAACTCCACGCCGAGCCGTGTCTCCAGCTGCGCCATGGTCACACGAGCCTCCTTGAGCTTCCCACCTGCCAGGTGAAACTCTGCGTAGTTTCGCCTCATCATAATATAGAGTATGAGCGCCGGATCCAGCTGACTGCCGTCCGAAAATGTAAGCATCTGCGCACCTCTCTGATCACCGTTCATAACACTGCCTCCTCTTTTTCTCTGATTTTACAGTATTAAAAAGAGGGACGCAATCCACCATTTTCTTCTCACGCCTCAAATCCGACCATCACCGAGCCCGGCTCTGCATAGTAGCAGCACAGTGCCCGCTCGCCCACGATGATATGCACCGGCACACTCGCAAACTCCACATCCTTCATCTCTAACAGATTTGCGGACGAATCCGCCACAATTCTCATCTTCATCGCTTTGTTCTCTAAATCATCGGTTTTCCGAAATCTTTTATCATGTTGTATAGTAGCCATTCCGCATCGTTTTGTCAAGCTATAGTAAAACTCTATTGCAGTTTTTTAAAACCCGATGTAAAATACTGATTATTGATTCGCCAGAAGCGGCACGACTTCCGTCTGCTCGTTCACAGGCAGACGCTTTGTATACACGAAACGGAGAAGCATTGGACCAGGCCGCACGATCGCGCTATTCATACACCGGGCACGAAGCGACTTGAAACACGCACATATTTAATGGGGGAAGAACAAATGAATTTACCAGCCAGAGATTTCCGGATGCCACGCTACGATGAGCTCCCGAATGTGGGACTCTACCTCGAGCAGACCGTCAAGTATATCAACGAATGCCTCTCACCGCTGAACATCCCGGTCACCTCCTCGATGATCAGCAACTACGTAAAGAAAGGCTACATCGACCGACCACTGAAGAAGCAGTACTACGCCGACCAGATCGCCTACGCGATCTTCCTCGTCCTCGTGAAGCAGGTCCTCGCGATGGACCACATCGCCTCGCTCATCGACATGCAGAAGAAAAGCTACCCGCTTCCGATCGCCTACAACTACTTCTGCATGGAGCTCGAGAAGAAGCTGATCATCCTCTTCGAGGACCGCGACGAAAGCCCGCTCCACACCGACGGCGTCTCCTTCGAAAAGAAGGTCCTCTACCGCGTCACCTCCGCCGTCGCCCAGGTCATCTACCTGAACGACCTCTTCCTGGCGTCCGACACCGCACCTTAAGAATTTCGTAATGGGGTCTGACCCCATAAACTTCGACTTTAGATTTTGTTTAGAAAAATTTAATGGGGTCATACCCCATTTTCTGCAACGAAAAAGGGAATCCCTTCTGGTTACGAAAGGGATTCCCTCTTCTTTTACTGGTCCACGCCCAGCTTTCCGTAGCTGGACTGCACCTCATGTGCGATCTGGTGGCCGGTTGCTGCCGCACCCACCGTCGTCGCACTGGATTCTTCATTGATGCACGGATCGACCGGTGCCTTCGGTGCTGCCGGCGCACTGTGATCGACCGGCGTCGCATCCCCGATGCCGAGGCTCTCACCGACGACGCCCAGCGTCGAAACGGCCTGGGTTATGTCGGACGGCATAAAGATCTTCGTCGCACGGCCGTTGGAAACCTCCTTCAGTGCATCGAGGCCCTTCAGCTTCAGCACACCCTCACTGACCTGCGCACGGTTCAGACGCTCGATACCACGCGCCTCCGCCTCATAGACGAGGTCGATACTCTTCGCCTTACCTTCCGCCAGGGCGATCTGTGCATCTCGCTCCGCCTGCGCGGCGATGACCTTCGCCTGCTGGTCACCCTTCGCTCTGGTGACGACCGCTTCCTGATGCGCCTGTGCCTCGAGCACGGTCTGACGGCGCTCACGCTCTGCACGCATCTGCTTCGTCATGACCTCCTCGATCTCCTTCGGCGGCTGAATGTTCTTAATTTCGACTCTCGTGACCTTGATGCCCCACGGGTCCGTCGCCACATCCAGTGTCGTCTGCATGCGTGCATTGATCTGATCACGGCTCGTCAGGGTCTGATCGAGCTCCATGTCACCGATGATCGCACGCAGCGTCGTCGCCGACAGATTCTGAAGACCCGACAGCGGATTCTCTACGCCATACACAAAAAGCTTCGGATCCTGCACCTTCATGAACACCACCGAATCGATGGTCATGGTGACATTATCCTTCGTGATCACCGGCTGCGGCGGGAAATCCAGCACCTGCTCCTTCAGGCTCACCTTCTTGATGACCCGCTGCACGATCGGAATCTTAAAGTGAAGACCCGCACCCCAGGTGCCGCTGTACTGCCCCAGCATCTCCGTCACATACGCATGTCCCTGCGGCACGATGCAGATCATCCGCATCAGCACCACGATGACTAAAAGCAACAATACAAGTACAAACATATACGTTACGCTCCTTTACTGCACTTAAAATAGTATCTGTCCACTATTATACAGAATTTCGAAGCCAATTATGTGGTATTTCGTAATTTTCAGATATAGTTCCTGTAAATTAAGAATTTCGTAAACGGTAACCGTTCAGGTAGTGGGGAAACCCGGAGTACTGTGCCTCCGTTGCCGCCCCTCCGGGGTTCCCTGCCTGAACAGTAGCAAAAAAACGAGGGCGTTTCCGCCCTCGTCCATTTCTTCCTCAGCAGCTCTCCCGGATCTTCAGTTCTCCAGGGAAGATCTGCTGGAATCTTGCCTTCTTTTCTTTCGGCTTCAATGCCCCGCCGTCCGACGTTTCTGCGCTTCCGTCGCTCACCTTGCCCCCAGCATCCTGCCGTTCCGCAGTAGTGCTGCCAGCCAGCTTCGCGGCGACTTCCTTCTCGCGCTCTTCGAGGAGCCCGAGGAGGGCGTGCATCGAGGCTTCGGCCATCTCATCCACCGGCTGCTGCAGTGTCGAGAGTGCCGGCGTCAGATAGTGTCCGATCTCGAGGCCGTCGAAGCCGATGACCGCAACATCCTCCGGTACGCGTATGCCCTGATCGCGAAGCGCCCGGAGACAGCCGATCGCGATGGAGTCCGCAATGGCGAAGATCGCGTCGAACTTCGTGCCCGACTGGACCAGGTCCACCGTCCGCTGATATCCATTCTCATAGGTATAGGTCTTCTGAATCGAGATCGGTCGACAGATCAGTGCCGGATCCAGCTCGATGCCATGCTTCTCGAGCGAATGCAGGTAGCCCTCGAGACGGAGCATACCGTTACTGATATCGGATTCCGCATCGCTGAGAAGTGCGATCCGCTTCCGTCCCTGCTCGATCAGGTAATCCGTCACCTTTTCAGCTTCCGCCCGGTCATCGATCGCCACATAGGAGTACTCTGCGAAGGCCTTTCGATCCGGAACGGCCACCGAGCAGAACACGAACGGAACCGTCAGACGCTTCAGGCGCTCCACCGACTGTACCGGATTTCCACCGAGGAAGATGATGCCGTTCAGACGCTTCTCCTTCTCGAGCAGCGCCGCGAGCTCGGTCTCATCCTGCTCCTCCTCGACATGCTCGAGCACCAGGGCGTAATCATGATCCGAGCACTCCTTCTCAAACACCTTGATCATGCTCGTGAAGAAGGGGTTCGTGATGCCCTTCACGAGGACCGCGATGTTTCGTGCGTCATTCAGCTTCAGATTCCGTGCCGAGTTGTTCGGCACGTAACCATACTGATCGATGATCTCCTGTACCCGGCGCTTCGTCTCCGGACTGATGTCATAGTGGTTATTGATCGCTCGCGACACGGTCGACACACTGATGCCCGACAGTTTGGCAATTTCCTTGATTGTCAGTTTCTTCGCTGCCATAGCTTTCTACTTTCTGATACGCTGACTCTCCTCCGTCATTCGCCGGATCTTCTCCGCGCATTCCTTTGAAAAATCTTTCTCTGTAAAACGGAAGGTCCAGTTCTGTCCGAGCGTCGACGGCGTGTTGATGCGCGCCTCTGCCCCGAGAGCGAGGTAATCCTGCATCGGGATGATAGCGGTCTCCGGCTTCGCAGCCAGCGTCATCTCGATCAGCGCGTCGGTGTAGTCCGACTGAAGGAAGTCCCTCGTCACGCTGCTGTCCTCGGCGAGCTCCGCCTCGGAACGCGGGCGCACGTTCACTTCCTCTCCCTTCCCCTGCTTCCACGCAGTATAATATCGAATCGCAAAATCACGGTCAACCGGAGAGATCTCACGCACCCACGCAGCCAGCGTCTGATTGTCGTGTGTACCCGTATAGCAGACCGCATTGGCCGGCCAGGTGCACGGACGGTAGTCTCCGCTCTCGCGCGAGTCGAAGCCGAACTCCAGCAGCTTCATCCCAGGATAGCCGGTGTCCTCGACGAGCTTCCGCACCGTGTCGGTCACATAGCCGAGGTCCTCTGCGATGATCCGCTTCTCTCCGAGCGCCTCCTTCAGCGCATTGAAGAGGCCAATGCCGGGGCCCTTTTCCCAGTGACCACCCGTCGCATCGCTCGCACCCGCCGGGATCGCGTAGTACTCGTCGAAGCCGCGGAAGTGATCGACACGCACCACGTCGAAGAGATCGAAGCAGCGGCGCATCCGGGCGATCCACCAGTGATAGCCCGTCTTCTTATGATAGTCCCAGTCATAAACCGGATTACCCCAGAGCTGGCCAGTCGCCGAAAAGCTGTCTGGCGGACAGCCCGCGATCTGCTTCGGCTGTCCCTCCTCATCAAGCTGGAAGAGCTCCGGATGCTCCGTGAAATCCACAGAATCACTCGATACGTAGATCGGGATATCACCGATGATGGCGATGCCCTTTTCATTTGCGTAGGCCCGCAGGCGCTTCCACTGCTTGTCAAACTGATACTGCGTGAAGCGGTAGAAATCCTCCGGGTAGTCCGTCTTCGCAGCCATGAACTGCGCGTAGGCCGGCAGCCAGTGCACCGTATGCTGGATAAACTGACGATACGCTTCCTTCTCCTCCGCCTCGGGCGCAACATTGCCCTCCCCGCTTGTCCGCTCCTCGAAACGTTCGAACGCCTTCAGGAGCAGCGGGAAGCGACCGAGATACAGCTTTTCATAGCTGATCCGCGAAGCATCCGCGCCGAAATCCACCGCCTCGCACTCCTCGCGCGTCAGCAGCTCCTCATCGATCAGCGTCTCGAGATCGATGAAATACGGATTGCCCGCGAAGGTCGAGAAGCTCTGATACGGCGAGTCGCCATAGCCCGTCGGCCCGATCGGAAGCACCTGCCAGTAGGTCTGCCCGCTCGCCGCGAGGAAATCCACGAAGCCGTAGGCCTCCTTTCCGAGTGTTCCGATGCCATACGAGCCGGGAAGTGCGAACACCGGCATCAGAATACCTGCTGCACGGCCCCAGATCTGCTCCCTTACTTCCTTTTCCATACGTCTCCCCTTTTCTCTCTGGTAAAATCTATCTGCATCTGTTTTCGTCCAATGCCTCCGACGGAGCGCACTTCTCCTTCCGGAGAGGGGCTCCACCGTTCATGCATTCCATTACCGCGCCACAGATGCACGGCATGATCAACCCTTGACAGCACCCGCTACGACACCCTCGATGATGTACTTCTGGCAGCATGCATAGAAGATGATGATCGGAATGATCGACAGCACCAGGACTCCCATCATAGCGCCCATATCGACGGAGCCATAGCCGCCCTTCAGGTACTGTACAGCGATCGGGATGGTCTTCCACTTCTTGAGGTCGAGGACGAGGGACGGAAGCAGGTAGTCGTTCCATACCCACATGGTCTCGAGGATCGCGACCGTGATGCAGGTCGGCTTCATGATCGGCATCACCACATAGAAGAAGGTCTGAAGCGGTGTGCAGCCGTCGATCATCGCGGCCTCCTCGATCGCGAGCGGCAGGGACTTGACGAAGCCCGTAAACATGAAGACCGCGAGGCCGGCACCGAAGCCGAGGTAGATAAATACGAGGCCGAGCGGATTGGACAGCTTCAGCATGTTCGCGATCTTACTGAGCGGGAACATAACCATCTGGAACGGCACGATCATCGAGAAGAGGCAGAGGAAGTACATGCCAGCCGTGAACTTCGAATGCACACGCGTGATGTACCATGCGCACATCGAGGTGCAGAGGACGATGACGGCAACCGCAAGCACCGTCACGAAGAGGGACACAAACGCTGCCTGGATGAGGCCGGTCTTCTGGATACCAGAGATGTAGTTGTCGAAGCCGACGAAGGACTTCGCGTTCGGAAGTGCGAACGGCTTCTTCGAGATATACGCCTTCTTCTTGAAGGAGTTCAACAGCACCAGCAGGATCGGATATACGTAAAATACAGAAAGGATACTGAAGAATACCGTTAAAAAGGTACTTAATTTCTTGTTCTTCATATTACTGCTCGACCTCCTTCCGACGGGACAGATAATTCTGGGTCAGTGCCACTGCGCCGACGATGATGAAGAAAATGACGGCTTTCGCCTGGCCGACACCCTCCCAGCCGTTTCGACCATAGAAGGTGGTATAGATGTTCATGGCGAGCATCTCGGATTTCTGAGACGGCTCACCGTTTGTGAGCGCCAAGTTCTGATCGAAGAGCTTGAAGCCGTTCGTCAGTGTCAGGAAGGTGCAGACAGTGATGGATGGCATCAGCATCGGCAGGATCACGTAGCGGAGCTCCTGCCACTTGTTCGCGCCATCGATACGGGCAGCCTCGAGGAGGTCACTCGGGATATTCTGGATACCGGCGATGTAGATGATCATCATGTAGCCGACCTGCTGCCAGAGCATCAGGATGACAAGGCCCCAAAAGCCGTAGGTCGCGCTGTAGGTCAGGGTACGCATCCAGATCGCGAGGATACCATTGAGAAGCAGGCTCCAGATGTAACCGAGGACGATACCGCCGATCAGGTTCGGCATGAAGAAAATCGTACGGAATAAGTAATTGCCCTTGATTTTCGCGGTCAGCGCCATCGCTACGGCGAAGGCGAGGAAGTTGATGAGGATGACCGTCACGATCGTGAACAGTGTGGTGTACCACAGAGAGTGCACGAAGGTCGCGTCGCCGAAGACCTTTGCGTAGTTGATAAAACCGACGAATTTCGCATCGGTGATGGTTGTGAACTTACAGAACGACAGCCAGATGCCGACGAGAAACGGTGCGATGAAGCCGACCGTGAAGGCCGCCAGCGTCGGCAGCACGAAGATCGGCATATAACGTTTGATCGCTTTTTCCATGTTGAACCCCTTTTCTAAAAAAATCTCCGGCAGATCAATCTGCCGGAGACCACAGCTACGAATCTTACCGGATCAGCTGTTTCGTTTTAAATTATGAATTTGCGTTCTTGTACTCCGTTGCCCAGTTGTCGACGAATGCGGTCTTTACTGCATCCCAGTCGCCGGTACCCTGTGCATACTCAAGCATTGCAGAACCAAGTACGTTCTTCCACTGCTCACTCGGCATCGTGGTAAAGTTCCATGATACAGGGGTCTTATCCTTGTTGAACTCATTCGCTGCAACAACGAGTGGGTTTGCCGGAAGGTAATCAGCGAAGGTAGAGAACGGAGTGACGAAGCCCATCTCCTTGGAAAGGGACTCACGACCTGCGTCAGACTCTACAACCCACTTCAGGAAATCGAGGGTTGCCTGCTTATCTGCATCGCTTGCCTTATCGTTTACGCACCAGAAGTTCTCGGAACCTGTGCAGGTACCCTGGCTTGCATCGTCTACACCGAAGTAGATCGGAAGGATGCCGAGATCCTCGTCTGCAACCTCGTTGCCCTTGATGTCGTTGTATGCCCATGTACCATTCTGATAGAATGCAGCCTCGCCGAGTGCGAACTCAGAAGCGGCATCATCACCGGTCTTACCAGAGAGAAGTGAAGGCTCTGTGGTGGAATCTGTGATGTAAAGATCAAATACGTTCTTGAAGTTGTCGAGGTAGGTTCCCTTGATGGCATCGGTGGAGCCGATGTTGTCATCCTTGTACTCGTAGTAGATCGGCAGGTTTGCGAGGTGGGTCTTGAAACGCCAGTCAGAGGAGGAATCGAAGCCTGCGGATGTGAATGCGCCCTCGATACCGAGCTCATCCTTCTTCGCCTGCATATCGTCTGCGACTTCCTTCAGCTTATCGAAGCTGTTCAGCTCAGAGATATCGCTGATCTTCGCACCATCGAGTGCGATGTAGTCATTGAGGATCTTCTTATTATAGATGATGCCGTAGGTCTCGATAACGTAGGCGATACCCTTTACGACGCCGTCTCTGTTCTTCAGAGCGTAATCCTCACTCTCGAGATCCTTGAATACATCGGTATCCTTGAGATCCATGCAGTAGTCATCCCATGTTGCGAGACCGACCGGACCGTTGACCTGGAAAAGGGTCGGAGCCTCAGACTTCGCCATCTCGGACTTCAGTGTCTGCTCGTAGGTTCCGGACGCTGCGGTCTGTACATGAACCTCTACACCTGTCTCATCGGTATACTTCTTTGCGAGGTCTACCCACTGATCTGCCTGCTCCGGCTTGAAGTTGAGGTAGTAAACCTTACCACCGCTTGCTGTCTGCTCTGCTGGTGCGGCTGCCTCGGTTGCTGCCTCGGTCTTCGCTGCCTCCGTCGCAGCTGCCGTCGTGCTCGCGGTGTTCGAACCACCACAACCTGCCAGCGCTGTCACTGCCATCGCAGCGGTCAGACCCAGTGCTGTGAAACGTCTCATCTTCTTCATAACATATCCTCTCTGCCCTTCGGGCAAGCTCGAAGCCGCGCCCATCGCTGCCTCGATTATGATGTGTGTCACCTGAGCTCTTCCGCACGTTCTGCCCTGAAGCATTTTGTGCAGATTGACCAGGCGATTCGCTCTCGCGTTCTCCGGTATGTTTCCGTTAACGTTACCGGTAACGTTTCCGATAACATATATTTAACACTTTTCACCAAATAGTGCAATACTTTTTAAAAATAAATATTATATTTTTTATTCAAAATGGCAGGGGCCCCGAAAGGTCCCTGCCATTTTGAATTATGCCCGACCGTTGCACCCGTTCCACAGCTATGCAGCGGCGGTGCCTGGGAATCGTATATCGCCCCTCACATCACTTTCCGAGCTGCCAGATGTCACGATCGTACTCCGCGATCGTCCGATCCGAGGAGAACAGGCCGGCCTTCGCGATGTTCACGAGGCACTTGCGGCGCCAGCCCTGCGGATCGCAGGCGTAGTCGCTGAGCGCCTGGTTCTTGCGCACGATGTAAGCATTGAAATCCGGAAGCGTCTGGAACCAGTCCTTATGGATGAGCTCGTCGTGCAGACGGCAGAGGTTCTCTGCATGGCCGGCCGCCAGCATCTCCGGGCCGGTCAGGAAATCGATCGCCCGGCGGAGGTTCGGATCGCCCTCATACCACTGCTCTGCGATGTAGTCCCCTGCAGCGTAGCGGTGGATGACCTGATCGGAGGTCTGGCCGAAGATGTAGACATTGTCCTCGCCCACCTGCTGCGCGATCTCGACGTTCGCGCCGTCCATCGTCCCGAGCGTGAGCGCGCCGTTCAGCATGAACTTCATATTGCCGGTGCCGGAGGCCTCCTTCGACGCGAGACTGATCTGCTCCGAGAGATCACAGGCCGGAATCAGTTTCTCCGCCGCGGTCACGTTGTAGTTCTCGATGAAGACGAGCTGCAGCCACTTCGACACGACCGGATCTGCCGCGATCACCTTCGACAGCACGAGCAGCGCATGGATGATGTCCTTCGCGATGATGTAGGCCGGCGCCGCCTTCGCGCCGAAGATGCTGACGAGCGGGGTCGCCGGCAGATGCCCCGCCTTGATCTCGTGGTACTGGTGGATGAGGTAGAGCAGGTTCAGCTGCTGCCGCTTGTACTCGTGGAGACGCTTCGACTGGATGTCGAACATCGCGTCCGTGTTCACCGTCACGCCCTGGGTCCGGTGGAGCCAGTCGGCCAATGCTTCCTTATTTTCTGTCTTCACTTCGCGGAGCTCCTCGAGCACCGCTGCGTCATCTGCGAAGTGAAGCAGCTTCTCGAGCTCGGACGCATCCTTGCGGAAGCCCGTACCGATGTGCTTCTCCAGCACCGCGGTGAGGCGCGGATCGCACTCCAGCAGCCAGCGGCGGAAGGTGATGCCGTTTGTCTTATTATTAAACTTCTCCGGGTAGAGCTCGTAGAAGTTATGGAGCTCGGTGTTCTTCAGGATCTCCGTATGCAGCGTTGCGACACCGTTCGTGGAATGCGTGAAATGGATGTCCATATGCGCCATGTGGACGACATCGTCCGCGTCGATGATCGCGAGCGACGCATCCTCCGAGCGGGTCCGTGCCAGCGCATCCAGCTTCTCGATGATCGGCATCAGCTGCGGAACGACCGCGTCGAGGTACGCGCGCGGCCACTTCTCGAGGGCCTCTGCGAGGATCGTGTGGTTCGTATAGGCGCAGGTCTTCGTAACGATCTCCACGGCCTCCTCGAAGTCGATGCCATGCTCGCCGAGCAGGCGGATGAGCTCCGGGATGACCATGCTAGGGTGCGTGTCGTTGATCTGAATCGCCGCGTAGTCCGCGAGATCATGGTAGTCACAGCCACGGGCCACACACTCTGCGAGGATCAGCTGCGCGCCGGCGGACACCATCAGATACTGCTGGTAGATACGGAGACGACGACCCGCCTCGTCGGAATCGTCCGGATAGAGGAACAGCGTCAGGTTCTTATCGATAGCGGTCTTATCGAAGGCGATGCCGTCATGGACGATCCCCTCGTCGATGGTATCGAGGTCGAAGAGGTTCAGTGTGTTCGTGCGGCCCTCGTAGCCGGTCACGGCGAGCTTATAGAGACGCGCGGTATAGGACTTCCCCGCGAGCTCCACCGGGTAGGTCACGTCGGTTTTCTCCGCCCAGCTGTGCGCAGTCAGCCATGGGTCCGGCTTTTCGTTCTGGATATCGTTCTCGAAGGACTGGTGGAACAGGCCGAAATGGTACCGGAGGCCAATGCCGTCACCCGGCAGGTTCAGTGTCGCAAGCGAATCCAGGAAGCAGGCGGCGAGACGGCCGAGACCGCCGTTGCCGAGGGAAGGCTCCGGCTCGACCTCCTCGATGTCGGACAGCTTCTTCCCTGCGGCTGCCAGCGCGTCACGTACCTCATCATACAGCCCGAGGTTGATGAGGTTATTTGACAGGAGCTTTCCGATCAGGAACTCCGCACTGATATAGTAGAGCTTCCGGCCATGCACCGGCTTTACACGCTCCGCACTCTTCGCCCGCACCAGCTCCAGCAGCGCGAGATACAGCTCCTGATCGCTGCAGTCCTTCAGTGACTTACCACTCAGCTTCTCTAACGTCTCTGTAATATTCATAAGATCCTCCTTTAAGCGGATGTCTGATTCTCTATCTATATCAAGATATATCACATAAAACAATCATTTACTTGCCAGATATTCTCAAATTATGGTACGATTCTATCATCGAGCCAGCAGGGGGCCGGAGGACCGGCAACAGAAACACAGTACTGCGCGCTCGGAAGACTCTAAGCCGGGACCCCTAAGCGGCACTAGGCCCTCTGCAATCGCTGAGTTTTCTTGATGAAAACTCAGCGTTGACAGAGGGTTCCAAGGAGAGATAACACCAAGTGCCGCTAAGGGAACCCGGCTTGATTCTTCACGACCGCTTCGTATGGTTTCTGTTGCCGGTCCTCCGGACTCCCTCCTGACTTCACTGTAGAAATCTACCGATGTTAGGAGCAAACAATGAAGAATCAGGCATCCCTTCAGGAGACGAAGCAGCATGGTGCGCTGCGTTTTCCCTTCAATATATATCCTTGTACGATTCCGGGGGATTTTCCGCAGGTGGCGCTGCACTGGCACGAGAATATGGAGCTGGTGTTTGTGAAGCGGGGCGAGGGGATCATCCAGGTCGGTACGGCGAGCTTTCCGGCGCAGATGGGGGACATCTTCGTGTTCGTGCCAGGGACGCTGCACGCACTTCGCCAGGCTGGCGGCCAGACGATGGAGTACGAAAATATCATCTTCGATCTCGAGCTTCTCGGTGGCACGGATGATCTCTGCGCGGAGAAGTACCTGCTGCCGCTCGAGAGCGGTCGCCTGCCGCTTCCAGCGCATCTCGCGAAGGGGGATCCCTCCTACCGGAGCGCCGCAGCCTGCCTACGTGAAATCGAGGAGGTGAACCGCACCCGCTTCAGCGGCTACGAGCTCATCATCAAGGCGGATCTCCTCCACTTTCTCGCCATCCTGATCCGGGAGGAGCAAACCAGGCTCCCGGCGGAAACCGCCGATACCCTGCGCTTAAAGACGATCCTGCAGTGGCTCGCAGCCCACTACACCGAAGCCCTGCGTGTCGAAGACGCCGCCGCGGTCTGCTCCTTCAGCAGCAGCCACTTCATGCGCTGGTTCCGCCAGATGACCGGTCAGAGCTTCATCGCCTTCCTGAACGACTACCGTCTGAACCTCGCCGCCGACGCCCTCCGCACCACCGACGCCAGCATCCTCGCCATCGCAACCGCGTCCGGCTTCGCAAACCTCTCCTACTTCAACCGCGCCTTCAAGGCCCACTTCCAGATGACCCCGCGGACGTACCGAAAGAGATAAATCAAGTAATCATTCAACGGTCTTCGACATAAACGTTCAGCAATCGACTTCGACGCCCGTCTGATTTCCAAGAGTTATCCTGCCCCCGGCCGTCTCTGGGTTTGCCTGCCCGCCCCATGAACAGCCTCTATCCTTTTGCATATTGGCCCCACCCCATGCAGGCAAACCCTGAGACGTCGCCGTCCTATTCGCCTTCGGCTCAGACTGCGCCGGAAGACATCAGCCGGATCCGCATTCCTGCCATCCTGTACGCCTTCGGCACAGATACCCCATCATATCTAATTTGATTTGATTTTGAAAATATTGGACATGTTTTTGATCCTAAAAAGTCGGAGGGGAGCGAAAACTATCCAATCTAAGGTGATTTCATAAATATTGGATATTAAACACCTATTTTTATAAGAGCGCCCCATGCCCCCAGTATCCAGCTTTTAAAAAAAGACCGATTATTGGATATACGTTTAAAGAAATTCTTCTCTAAGTCATGAAAATGCATATCCACTATATTTAAAAACAAAGAATATCCGATAGTACGCATATATGCGTATGTCTGATTTTCCGAAAAATCATCCAATAACTGCCTTATTTTGAAATCGTGGATATTTTTACCTCACACGCAAAAGAGACAACATATGTTGAAAATATCCACGATTACGAAATCTGGCCATTATTGGATAGTCCCATCCATTCCCCCTGATTTCAACCGGTTCAGTCATATAAATTTCCGGGCCGCGCGCAATAGTTAGCGAATCATCGATCAACATTCTCGCGCGGCAGCGTCAGATACGAGAGGCAATCAATCCATAAAAAGGCAACGTCTTTCCACGTGCGACGGCGTCAAATTTTTGTTTGCCTGCATGGGGCGGGTTCAAAATGTAAATGAATAAAGCGTGTAGCTCGGGGTGGGCAGGCAAACAAAAAGAGACGCCCGGCACAGGTGTCTCTGAAAAACATTTGGCGTGATAAAAATCATCATCGCCTATACTATGATACAAAAACGGCCCCCGGAGGGGCTGTCGATATGTTGTTTACTTCTTCAGCCAGCTCATCATCTGACGGAGCTCTGCGCCGACCTTCTCGATGAGAAGATCTGCTTCCATACGACGCTTTGCGAGGAAGTGTACCTTGCGGCCGCCGTTTGGATTCATCTCCGTGAGGAACTCACTTGCGAAGGTACCATCCTGGATCTCGGTGAGGACTTTCTTCATCTCCTTACGGGTCTCCTCAGTGATGAGACGCTTACCGGTGCGGTAGTCGCCGTACTCCGCGGTGTTGGAGATCGAGTAACGCATCTTGGAGAAGCCGCCCTCGTTGATGAGGTCGACGATCAGCTTCATCTCATGGCAGGTCTCGAAGTACGCCATCTCCGGCGCATAGCCAGCCTCAACGAGTGTATCGAAGCCCGCGTGGATGAGCTCACAGACACCACCACAGAGAACCGCCTGCTCTCCGAAGAGATCCGTCTCGGTCTCCTCCTTGAAGGTGGTCTCGAGGATACCCGCACGACCAGCGCCGATGCCGGAAGCGTAAGCAAGTGCGGTGTCCTTCGCCTTGCCGGTGAAATCCTGCTCGATACAGATCAGGCTCGGAACGCCCTTCCCCTCGACATACTGGCTGCGAACGGTGTGACCAGGTCCCTTCGGTGCGATCATGATGACGTCGACGTTCTTCGGCGGCACGATGGTCTTGAAGTGGATGTTGAAGCCGTGCGCGAAGGCCAGGGTCTTGCCCTCGGTCATGTACGGAGCGACCTGCTTGTTGTAGATATCTGCGCAGAGCTCATCCGGCACGAGCATCATGACGATATCGCCGGCCTTGGCTGCCTCCTCGACCTCCATCACATGGAAGTTCGGGCAGGTCTCAGCGAACTTCGCCGCCTTCTCCCAGTGACCGGAGCCCTTACGAAGACCGACCACGACATTCACGCCGCTCTCTGCGAGGTTCTCGGAATGCGCATGGCCCTGTGAGCCGAAGCCGATGACCGCGACAGTCTTTCCATCCAGTACACCGAGGTTACAATCTGAATCATAGTACTTCTTGATCGCCATTTCTTTTTCTCCTTTTCTCTTTTCCTGTTCTAAATGCTGGTTAACAGTTTTTATTCATAAAAGCCATCGACTCCGCGCCCTAAACTCGGGCTGATGAAGCCCGACTTTAGCCCCTTCGGGGAGCAGAGCACAGCTCTGCTGGAGGTCGTTCCGGAGTTTGCTTGATGCAAACTCCTACACTTTCGCTGAAAAGCCGCGAAGACTGCTTTTACTGACGTATTTTCGGCCAATGCCTCCGACCGCTTCGATCATCGTCTGGCCTTTCATCCCCGGCTCCAGCGCTTCTGCGCCTCGAGCCGGCTCATCGATGCACTTCTTAATTCTCCTCGTCCCCGAAGATGTGATCCGTGCCGCGCTCGAGTGCGGTGATGCCGGTCCGGCACATCTCGAGCACCTCGTAGTTCCGCATCATGTTGAGGAAGCCCTCGACCTTCTCCGGCTTACCGGTGAGCTCCATGACGAGGCTGTCCGGGGAGAGGTCGATGATCTTCGCCTTGTAGACCCCAGCGATGTCGCGGAGGCTCGGCAGATTATCCTTATCCGCACGGACCTTGATAAGCAGGAGCTCCCGCTGCACACTCGCCGTCGCAAGCTCGTACACCTCGCGCACATCCTCGAGCCGCCGCGTCTGGAGGAGCAGCTGCTTCAGCTTCTGCTCGTCGACGTGGACCGTGATCGTGATCCGCGCGATGCCCGGATCCATGGTCTCCGAGGTCGTGATGCTGTCGATGTTGAAGCTCCGGCGGTTAAACATATTCGAGATTCTCGCCAGCACACCGTAGCGGTTCACCGCCAGGATGCTGATGACCCTGCGGGGATACTTATACTGATGCTCCATCATGCCTGCCCCCTTTCGTCGTCCGTCATGGTGATATCCTGCACCGTGCCTCCCGGCGGAATCATCGGCAGCACCTTCTCATCCTTATCGATACGGCACTCGATCCAGCTCGGGCCTTCGTTGGTCAATGCTTCTGCCAGGGCTGCACGGAACTCCGCCATGGTTTCGCAGCGGTAGCCCTTCGCGCCGAAGCCCTCGGCGAGCTTTACATAATCGGTCTTCCGCTCCGGATCCGTGCTCGAGTAGCGCTTGCCGTAGAAGGCTGTCTGCCACTGGCGCACCATCCCGAGCACCTGGTTGTTAAAGATGATCGTGATGATCGGAAGCTCGTAGCTCACCGCCGTACACGCCTCGTTCAGATTCATATGGAAGGAGCCGTCACCCGTGAAGTGGATCACGCGATGCCCGTTTCCGAGTGCCACCTGCGCACCGATCGCCGCACCGTAGCCGTAGCCCATGGTGCCGAGACCGCCACTCGTCAGGAAGCCGCGTGGCTTCGTGTGAAGCACGTACTGTGCCGCCCACATCTGATGCTGACCGACATCGGTGACGTAGGTCGTATCCGGTCCGGTCATCTCGCAGGTCTCGCGGATGATCTGATGCGGCTTCAGGACCGTCTCGCTGTCCTTCGGCTGATAGTCGGCCGCCTGCCACTCCGCGATCTGGGTGAACCAGTCCGGATGCTCGGCAGCATTGACCAGCGGAAGCAGCGCCTGCAGCACCACGGCCGCATCGCCGACCACCGAAGCGTCGACGAGGACGTTCTTATCCACCTCACTGGCATCGATATCGATCTGCACGATCTTCGCACCAGCCGCGAACTTCTCCGGGTTCAGGGCAACACGATCCGAGAAACGGGCACCGATCGCCAGCACGAGGTCTGCCTGGTCGACCGCCTTGTTCGCGGTGTAGGTGCCATGCATCCCGATGAGACCGAGGTTCCGCTTATCCCCGTAGTTGAGGACACCGGCTGCCATCAGCGTATAGGTCGCCGGCATGTCCGCCTTCGCGATGAGATCGCGCAGTGCCTGACAGCTCGCCTCGCTGACCGCGACACCGCCACCGAAGTAGACCACTGGACGCGTCGCCTGGTTGATGAGCTCCGCAGCCCGGGCGAGATCCTCAGCATCGACCTCGGTATTCACCGGAATCTCCGCCGGCTTCTTCGGCGTAAACTCACAGCTCGCCGCCGTGATGTCCTTCGGGATATCCACGAGCACCGGTCCCTTACGCCCACTCTGCGCGATGCGGAACGCCTCCCGCATCGTATCCGCGAGATCCTCGACCCGACGCACAGTGTAGTTGTGCTTCGTGATCGGCATCGTGATTCCCTCGATATACGCCTCCTGGAAGGCATCGCGCCCTAAGACCGCGGTGCCGACATTGCCCGTAAAGGCGACCATCGGCACGTTATCCATGTAGGCCGTCGCGATGCCGGTGACGAGGTTCGTCGCACCCGGACCGCTGGTTGCCAGCACGACGCCCGTCTTTCCGGTCGCCCGTGCGTAGCCGTCCGCCGCGTGGCTCGCGCCCTGCTCGTGCGCCGTCATGATGTGGTGGATGCGATCCTGGTTACGGTACAGCTCATCGTAGAGGTTCAGCACCGCACCACCTGGATAACCGAACAGTGTATCGACGCCCTGCTCCACCAGCACTTCTACAAATATCTGAGAGCCATTTAAAATCATGACTTTTCCTCCCTAATTTAAAACACCTGCCTTACACAGCTCGATAAACTGCTTCGCGACACGCGGGCTTCGTCCGCCGGCGCGGATCGCGAAGGCCTCCGCCCGTACGATCAGCTTCTCCGGATCGTCCTCCACGCCGTACTGTGCGGCGAGATCCGTGACGATCTGCACGAAGCGGCTCTTGTCCGGCTGTCCGAAGGTCACCGTGAGGCCGAAGCGTGCCGCGAGGCTCATCAGCTCCTGACGCGTATCGCTTTCGTGAATGTCGCTGCCCTGCCGGTCCTCGAGCGTCTCCTTGATGAGATGCCGCCGGTTGCTCGTCGCGTAAACCGCGATGTTGCCGGCGCGGCCCCCGACGCTTCCCTCGAGGATGGCCTTCAGCGCGGCGAAGTTGTCGTCGTTCGTCGTGAAGCTGAGGTCATCGATAAACAGGATGAACTTCAGCGGGTTCGCCGAGAGCTGATCCATGAGATCCGGGATCTGGTAGAGCTGGTTCTTCTTCACCTCGACGAGGCGCAGGCCCCGCGCCGCATACTCGTTCGCGATCGCCTTGATGGCACTCGACTTGCCGGTGCCCGCATCGCCGTACAGCAGCACGTTGTTCGCCGGACGTCCATCCAGCAGCGCCTCGGTGTTCGCGATGACCTTCTCACGCTCCTTCTCGTAGCCCGGCAGCTCGGAAAGCCGCTGCGGATCCGGATGCTTCACCGGCACCAGCCGGCCATCCTCCACCACGAAGACGTGGTTCCGCGCGAACATGCCGTATCCCCTCGTGCTGATCTCCTGCATGCGCTTCGCATACTCCGTCGGCAGTGCGCCCGCCTCGGTGACCCACGCGACGAAGTAGTCCGGCGCGTCACTCATCTCGGCCGTCAGCTCTTCCAGGGTCAGCGCAGACAGCTCGTTCAGCAGTGCCAGCTCCCGCTGCAGACTGTCACTGAGGACGGCACTGAGCTCGCCGTGGGCCTGTCGCCGCACGCAGATGTTCTCACTCTCCAGCACCGCAGTGCTGAGGTACTCCGTCCAGTTCTCTGTCTTCTCAAACAGCCGGTGCTCGAACGCCGCACAGGCCGTGGCGAAGGCATCGCCGTCGTCGAGCTCCGCGCTCGCCAGCATCCGCTGAAACGCCGCGATCACCGGATCCTGCAGCAGCTCACGGAACACCACGAGACTGCTTAAACGCTGATTCATATAATGCAGATTCATCCTTCTCCACTCCCTTCTCTTATTTCCATGAAGGGCTGTGCCGGGAGGATCCCTCTGCTGCTGCCCTTCGCTGAGCTTCTTATGTATCGTGACGATGTCCCATCGGAAGCATTGGCCCCGATATCAGGCGCGCTCCGTGACGAGGCGGAAGCCGGCCTGCGTGAGGGCCGCACGGATCTCCTCGATCTGCTGACGGTCACGGGTCTCGAGTCCGAGCTTCAGGAAGCAGCTGGAGATCGCCATGTTCGTGTCGCCGCGGTCATGATGCACGGAAACGACATTGGCACCGCACTTCGAGACGATCTCGCTGACCTGCTGGAGCTGGCCCGGCTTATCCTCGAGCGCGATCATCAGGTTCGCGTTGCGGCCGCTCATGACGAGACCGCGGGTGATCACGCGGGACAGGATGTTCACGTCGATGTTGCCGCCACTGATGAGGCAGACGACCTTCTTGCCCTGGATCGGGAGCTTTCCGAACATCGCGGCAGCGACCGACACGGCACCGGCACCCTCGGCGATCAGCTTCTGATTCTCGATCAGTGCAAGGATCGCAGCGGCGGTCTCATCCTCGCTGACGGTCACGACGTCGTCCACGTACTTCTCGACCATCTGGAAGGTGGTCTCGCCTGGATTCTTCACGGCGATACCATCCGCAAAGGTCGAGACGCTGTCGAGGGACTCCCACTGATGATCGCGGTAAGCATTGAACATGCTCGGCGCACCGGCCGCCTGCACACCATAGACCTTGCACTCCGGACGGAGGCTCTTGATCGCGAAGGCGACACCGGAGATCAGTCCGCCGCCACCGATCGGCACGATCACCGCGTCCACATCCTCGAGCTGGTCGAGGATCTCAAGGCCGATCGTGCCCTGGCCCGCGATGACCGCATCGTCGTCGTACGGATGGATGAAGGTCATGCCCGTCTCCTCCTGGAGCTCGACGGCCTTGTCATGGGCATCATCGTAGGTGCCCTTCACGAGGCAGACCTCTGCGCCGAGACGCTTCGTGCTCTCGACCTTCATGATCGGCGCACCATCCGGCATACAGACGACGCTCTTGATCCCCATCTTCGTCGCTGCGAGCGCGACGCCCTGCGCGTGGTTACCGGCGCTGCAGGCCACGATACCGTGACTGCGCTCCTCCTCGCTCAGCTGACTGATCTTATAGTAGGCACCGCGTACCTTGAAGCTGCCGGTTACCTGCAGGTTCTCGGTTTTCAGATAGACCTGCGCGTCCGGCACGAGCCGAGGCGCCGCGATGAGGTCCGTCTTCCGCGCCACATCCTTTAAAACGAAGCTTGCATGATAGATTTTATCCAGTGTCACCATAGTATGTGCCTGCCTTTCTCTGAAAGTACTGAAAGCGTCATCGCTTTTCTGTGTTGCATCGGTGGAGCTCCGTCGATGCTGATCGGGCTCGATCGCCGATCAGCTTCGCTGTCGCGGTCGCATCAGCTCGGGCTCGATCGGCTGGGCGTCGCCAGCGCCACCGCTGCTCTGTTTCGAAATCTGTGGGGGATGCGCTTCCTCCGCTTCCGGGAGAAAGTTAAAAGAAAAGCCTCCGCCCCCACAAAGTCCATAGACCCTGTAAGAGACGAAAGCTGTTACGATTTACCTTCCGCGGTACCACTCTTTTTGCTGTCTCTGATAGACAGCCCCTTCGTGCAGACCCAACAGTCCGCTGGCCCTGATAACGGTGCCTGCCGTCCGCACCTACTTTACTATCCTACGGCACCCTATCGGGCCCTTTTCGGCACGGCTGCTCGCAAGGGGATAAACATCCGGTACACCGCACTGCCTCGCACCAGCCGGCAGCTCTCTGAGCGGGTAGACCGAAGGCCGATTGGCCTTGCTACAACGCATTTTTAAACTAAATTTGTGTATATGATAAAGTACAACGTCACGATTAGTAAAGGCTAACCTTCGTGGATGAGTATCATATAAATTCATAGGACGTATTCACGGAGGGGTATGCGGTTTCAGTTTTTGCACCGTAAGCTTCGTCATAAAAAGATATAATCTTTTCCCGATAGCAGACATAAGCTCTCGACCTTATCGTATTTTCGTGTATACTAGCTCAGAGTACATATATAAGGAATAAATACTATGAATGGTAATTTAACGAAGGGTCCGATCATGAAAACGCTGGTGAAGCTCGCGCTTCCGATCATGGCGTCGTCGTTCATCAGCACCCTGTACAACATCACGGATATGGCCTGGATCGGCATGCTCGGCTCGAAGGCGGTCGCCGGCGTCGGTGTCGGCGGCATGTTCACCTGGCTCTCCCAGGGCCTCGCCTCCATGGCGCGCATGGGCGGTCAGGTCCATGTGGCTCAATGCTTAGGGCGCGGCGATCATGACCGCGCGCATCGTTACGCGCAGACCGCCGTACAGCTGTCCACGCTGATGGGCCTCCTCTATGCGCTCGTCTGCGTCGCCTTCGTGCACCCGCTCGTGAACTTCTTCCAGCTGAGTGACGCCGAGTCCTACGCCGCCGCGATCTCCTACACCCGCATCGCCTGCGGCTTCGTGGTCTTCTCCTTCCTGAGCCTGACCCTCACCGGCCTCTATACCGCCCAGGGTGACTCGAAGACCCCGTTCATCGCGAACCTCATCGGCCTCGTCATCAACATGGTGCTCGATCCGGTGCTGATCCTCGGCCCGGGCCCGTTCCCGCGTCTCGGCGTCACCGGTGCCGCCATCGCGACCGTCACCGCCCAGGCCATCGTCATGCTGATCATGGTGCTCGGCGTCCTCCGCGGCCATAAGGATAACATCCTGAAGGGCACCCGTCTCCTCGCCCGGATGCCGCTCAGCATCCTCGAGGGCATCTTCCAGATCGGCGTCCCGACCGCCCTCCAGAGCATGGCCTACTGCGCGATCTCTATGGTCCTCACCCGCATGGTCTCCGGCTACGGTGCAGAAGCCGTCGCTACCCAGCGTGTCGGCGGACAGATCGAGTCCATCTCCTGGAACACAGCAGACGGCTTCGCCGCCGCGCTCAATGCCTTCGTCGCCCAGAATTATGGCGCTGCGAAGCATGACCGGATCCGGAAGGGCTACCTCATCTCCCTCCTCACCGTCGGACTCTGGGGTCTGCTCGTCACCGCAATCTTCATCTGCTTCCCGGGACCGCTCGCCGGCATCTTCTTCCACGAGCCACAGGCCATCGCCACCGCGATCAGCTACCTCATCATCATCGGCTTCAGTGAAGCCTTCATGTGCGTCGAGCTCACCACCGTCGGTGCCCTCTCCGGCCTCGGAAAGACACGCCTGTGCAGCATCCTGAGCATCACCTTCACCGGCGCCCGCATCCCACTCGCGATCATCCTGAGCCGCCCGCTCGGCCTCGACGGCATCTGGTGGGCCCTCACCAGCACCTCCATCGTGAAAGGCATCCTCTTCACCGGCACCTTCCTGTGGATCACACGGAACAATAACTACTAAACACAGCATCCCCTCCGTATAGCGCGATTGACAGCATCCGAAAAATGTCTATACTTATTATTAGGAACGCTTCTTAATAGCAAGTATAGCGTACGTGATTCATTTTCGTTGATTCTATGAAAAAGGAGGAAGTCTGATGGATAAGAAGGCGATGTATAAGCTAAGTTATGGTTTGTTTGTGCTGACCGCACGTGACGGTGAGAAGGATAACGGCTGCATTATCAACACAGCGATTCAGGCGGCATCGGAGCCAAATCAGCTGAGCATCTGCGTGAATAAGGCAAACTATACACATGATATGATCAAACGGACCGGGAAGTTCACCGTATCCGTGCTGAGTGAGCAGGCAGATTTCGAACTCTTCAAGCACTTCGGTTTCCAGTCTGGTCGTGATGTCGATAAGTTTACGAATTTCACCAGCTGTGCACGTGGCGCTGATGGCCTCTATTACATTACAGAGGGAACCAATGCCTACATTTCCGTAACGGTCGATAAGACAGTGGATCTCGGTTCGCATACGATGTTCATCGGCGAGATCACGGATATGGCGGTGCTGAGTGATACGCCATCCACGACCTACGAGTACTATCAGAATCACATCAAGCCGAAGCCACAGGCGGTCGGAAAGACCGACAAGGGGCAGACGGTATGGCGCTGTCGTATCTGTGGATATGAGTACGTCGGCGAAGAGATTCCGGATGATTTCATCTGCCCGATCTGCAAGCACCCGGCCTCAGATTTCGAAAAAATCGTGAAGTAGGCATATCGACTCACGCCGCCCGTGCCCCATATAAAACAACAACCTCCTCGTCTACGACGAGGAGGTTAGTAAGCGCTCAGTGTCAGTGCGGCTAGTTTGATACTTTTGAAAATGCCATAATCATGGAAAACGAGAGTATTTTAGTCTCAGTCTTCCCACTGGCATTCACAGTGGTGGAT
>NZ_JBQHVY010000008.1:0-97063 GCF_052064255.1 Oribacterium sp. HCP3S3_B9 | reverse complement strand
GTGTCGTTACGTGGGGACCCCCCCGCCCACCGCCCGCGCCCCCCCCCCCCCCCCCCCCCCCCCCCCCCCCCCCCCCCCCCCCCCCCCCCCCCCCCCCCCCCCCCCCCCCCCCGCCGTCTATAGAATATTGAAATATCATATAAAATATGATAGCATGTTCGAAAACGAGAAAAATATGAACTAAATGAACAAAAAGTGAAAGGCGGGAACACGATGCTGGAGCGGGAGACGACGATTATTCTGAGGACTTTATATGAGCGTGCGGAGAGTACGCAGCGGGACCTGGCGGGGGCGCTGGGAGTGTCGCTGGGGAAGACGAATCAGCTCCTGCAGGAGACGGTGAATCAGGGGCTTCTCCGAAAGCTGAGCCATGATGAGGGGCGTGGCCGGAATGTGCTGTATGAACTGACGGATGCAGGGCAGCAGCACCTGGAGGCCCACCGGGTGGACGCGGCGCTCGTACTGGCGTCGGGCTTCGGCTCCCGTTTCGTGCCGCTCACGTATGAGACACCGAAGGGACTGCTCGAGGTCTTCGGGGAGCGGATGATCGAGCGTCAGATCCGACAGCTTCATGAGGTGGGGATCACGGATATCACGATCATGGTCGGGTACCTGAAGGAGAAGTTCGAGTACCTCATCGATAAGTACCAGGTGAAGCTGATCTACAATCCGGAATATGCGACGAAGAACACGCTGGCGACGATGCACCATGCGGCGTCGGTGCTCCGGGGGCATAACTGCTATATTCTGTCCTCCGATAACTGGATGCGGGAGAATATGTACCATCGCTATGAGGCGGATGCCTGGTATGCGGCGAGCTTCATGAAGGGGGAGACCCGGGAATGGGCGATCGAGACCGCACGAAACGGTGTAATCCGGGATGTGCGGGTCGGTGGCTGTGATCAGTGGTGCATGTATGGGCCGGTGTACTTTACGAAGGAGTTTTCGGAACAGTTTCTGCCGTTCATCGAGAGCTACTACCGGATGCCGGGCACGGAGCAGTTCTACTGGGAGGATGTACTGATTCGGAATCTGAAGCTGCTGCCGCCGATCTATATCAATAAGCAGCCGGAGGGGGAAATCTATGAGTTCGAAAATCTCGAGGAGCTTCGGCAGTTCGATGAGAAGTATGTCAATCATTCCGGCTCCGAAGCGATGCAGCTCGTGTCCCGGGTCTTCGGCATCCCGGAGTCCTGTATCGTGCACATCCGCTGCCTGAAGGCCGGGATGACGAACAAGTCCTGGTACTTTTCGGTGCTGGATACACCGGAGGCACCGGCGGAGTACCGTGGAAAGGACTACATCTGTCGTATCCCGGGACCGGGCACAGAGAAGCTGATCGATCGTTTCCACGAGGGCGAGGTGTACCAGGCAGTGACGCAGCTCGGCATCACCGAGGAGCTTGTGTACTTCAATCCGGAGAACGGTTATAAGATCTCCCGCTACTATCATGGGGCGCGCAATGCAGACTACGGGAATCCGGTGGAGCTTCGGCAGTGCATGGCACTTCTGAAGCGTCTGCATAATTCCGGCATCGTGCTGAAGCATGACTTCGATCTTCATGAGGAGATGCTGCGTTATGAGACGTACATCCGTGAGGCGGGTGCGGTGATCCCGTTTGAGGATTATCCGGAGGTGCGTCTCCATGCGGAGGAGGTCTTCCGCTTCGTAGCGGCGCAGCAGCGTCCGAAGACGATCGCTCACATCGATTCCGTAAAGGATAATTTTATCTTCACGGACGAGGGGCTCAAGATGATCGACTGGGAGTACTGTGGCATGGCAGATCCGCTGACGGATCTTGCGATGGCGGCGATCTACTCCTACATGAGCTTCGAGGAGACGAAGCAGCTGATCGAGCTCTATCGTACGGCACTGATCGGCGAAGCACCGTCCCTGTCGGAAACGACAACGGGAGCGTCCGGTGACGATGTGGCGGACGGAGGCATTGCCCTCCAGGGACTCGACGACGAGGAAGCCTATGCGCTGGTCGTCGCCTATATGGGGCTCGGCGGGCTTTTATGGGCTCTCTGGTGTGTATACAAGATGGCGCTCGGGGAGAGCTTCGGCGATTATACGCTCCGAATGTACCGATACTTTAAGGATTCGTATAAATTCTTACGAAATTCGGGGAAAATTTAAGCGAAGCTTATGGAACAGACGCGCAAAAGCGTGATAGAATCTAGCTATGAACAATCGGAGGGCGACACTATGAATATGAAGGCGAAAATGCGTGTCCTGGGACTCACCCTGGCGATCGGATGTGCGGCGTTTGCGACACCGAGCTTTGCAGGCTGGGGCCAGAAGGATGGCAAGTACTACTACGTGGACGATTCCACGAATAAGTATATCTACAGCAAGTGGATCCATACCTCTTCCGGCTACTACTATATCGGCAGTGACGGATATATGGTGACGGGCTGGAAGAAGATCAACGGGAACTGGCACTACTTCCGCTCGAACGGTCTCATGGTGACCGGCTGGCGCCAGATCGATAACAAGTGGTACTACATGAAGACGGATGGTGTGATGCAGACGGGCTGGCTGAAGCTGACCGAAAACGGGACGACCCGCTGGTACTATCTGAAGGGCGATGGCTCGATGGCGACCGGCTGGCGTCAGATCAGCGATAAGTGGTACTATTTCCAGCCGGGTGATGGCACCCTGCTGATGGATACCTGGGCGAAGATCGATAACAGCTGGTATCGTTTCGAGTCGAACGGCGTGATGCAGACGGGCTGGTACGCACAGGAGGGAAGCTACTACTACCTGAACGCGAAGGGCGTGATGCAGACCGGATGGAAGACCGATACCTCGGGACACAAGTACTATCTGGATACTTCAAGCGGAAAGATGGCCCAGGGCTGGAAGCAGATCGAGGGCGAGTGGTACTACTTCGGCGAGAATGGCAAGATGATTGAAGGCTGGCTCGAGTCGAAGGGTGCGTACTACTACTTAAACAACGGTAAGATGATTGCAGGAAAGACCGTGACCATCGGCGGCACAGACTACAGCTTCGATGCGAACGGCGCCTGCACCTCGGCGATCGGCGGTGTTTCTGTAACCCACGCAGGTGGCAGCACCAGCAGTACCAGCAGCACCACCACGAGCACCTCTGGCAGCAACGCTGTGACCGCAGCGACACCAGGCGGCAGTAGCTCGACGGTGACGACACCGGGCAGCACCGGAAGCTCGAACATCACGACGAGTGAGCCGGGGACGAGCACGACGGCCGGTCCGGGCGGCGTATCACAGTATGAAACGACGCAGGCGGCGGGACCGGGCTCTGTGAGCGGAAGCAGCAATGTGACGACGTCCTCACCGGTGAGCACGACGACCAGCTCCTCCGGCGCGATCGAGGAACTGAAGGTCGGCAGCCTGACGGGACCGATGTAAAAATCAAAATAACAAATCGGAAAAGTACATAATCGAAGCAGACATAAACACTCAGCCAGAACCCTTCGGGGCTCTGGCTGAACTGCTGTCAGACGGTGGCAAACGGTATAATTTGCTTCGCGATGATGCCGCAGGCTGTAGCATTGTCCGCTGAGATAGAGTATTATAGCTTTGTTTTTAAGACGCAGTCATCAGATGAAGCAGAGAGGGGGATCGCGATGATCGAAGATTATACGAAGGCCTGGCACATGGGGGAGAGTCAGTACCGCCGGGATATCACATTCGGACGCTATCCATATCTTACGGCGCTCGATGATATCGTGAAGCCGGAAAGCATACTTGCAGAGAATCATATCGGACTGGTCGAGATTCCGATCGCCGACATCGCCGGCACGAAGACGCATGGCCGGCAGGAGGCCTTCGCCAGCAATTTCATGCCGCTGCTGCCGCCGAAGACCGAGTTTTCGATGAAGTGGTCGGCACTCTATGATTCTGCTGTTCAGGAGGGCATCCGGGACGCGATCCTCGTGTATGAGTACATGGGGCGCTTCTATGTGCAGGAGGGCAACAAGCGCGTATCGGTTTCGCGCTTTACCGGCATGGTATCCATCCTCGCGGACGTCATCCGACTGCTGCCACAGCATACCGATGACAAGACGAACCGCATCTACTTCGAGTTCGTCGATTTCTTTAAGGTGAGCGGCATCTATGGCATCTGCTTTTCGGAAGAGGGGTCCTATCAGAAGCTCTGTCAGGTCCTCGGACTGTCCATGGAGAAGCCATGGACGTCGGAGGTGCGCAATGATGTAAAGGCAGATTTCTTCCGCTTTGCGGAGCGCTTTCTTCGAAAGGGCGGCGGACATCTCGATATCACCCGTGGTGATGCCTTCCTCATCTATCTTCGCATCTATGGCGCGAAGAGCCTCGAGCATATCTCGACGCAGGAAATCGATGCGAACCTCGATAAGATCTGGCATGAATTCCTGAAGGAGCCGGAGGATATCCGGCTCGTGGAAACCCCGGATGTCCTCCAGAAGGACAGTTCCTTCTTTAAGCGCCTGATGCAGCAGAGCGCGGACCGGAAGCTGACGGTGGCCTTTATCTATGAGAAGAATCCGGAGACCTCCAGCTGGGCGTACCAGCATGAGCTCGGACGGAACTACATCGCCGGACGCTTCGGCACGCAGCTTGAGACCCTGACTTGGGCGGACTGCGATACGCCGGCACGCGTGAGTGCTGCGATCGATGAGGCAGCGGCTGCCGGCGCACAGGTGATTTTTACGACGACGGGCATGATGGTGGAGGCTTCGGTACAGGCGAAGGTCTGCTTCCCGAAAATCCATATCCTGAACTGCTCAGTAAACAGCAGCTATAATTCGATCCGGACCTACTATGGCCGTATGTATGAGGCGAAGTTCCTGATGGGCGCGCTCGCGGCCTCGGTGACGGACGGTGACGAGATCGGCTACGCGGAGCTCTGCCCGCTGTATGGCACGCTTTCCAACGTCAATGCCTTCGCCATCGGTGCACAGATGATCAATCCATATGCCTGGATCCATCTCGAGTGGTCGGCACTCCGGGATCATGACTGGAAGAAGTCGCTGCTCAGTCAGGGCATCCGGACGATCTCCGGACCGGAACTGACACCGGCGAAGAAGCTGTCGCGAGAGTTCGGCGTCTATCGGATAGCAGAGGACGGTGCGGTATCCAACATTGCCACGCCGATCTTCGACTGGGGACGCTTCTATGAGATCATCCTCCGTTCGATTCTGGAAGGCTCCTGGGACAACAGCCGACTTACGAAGTCACATGAGGCACTGAATTTCTGGTTCGGTATGGAATCCGGGGTCATCGATGTGATTCTTTCCGGGCAGCTCCACTATGCCTCCCGGAAGATGCTGACGGCGCTTCGCGAGGGTGTTCTATCCGGACGAATCCATCCGTTTGACGGAGAAATCCACAGTCAGGAGGGCCTCATAAAGGACGCGCAGGCACCACGGCTCTCCAGCGAAGAGATCGTGAATATGCATTGGCTCAATGATAACATCATCGGTGAGATTCCGAAGCTCGAGGCCTTTAATCAGCGGGCACAGGAGCTGATCCGTATCAGCGGATTTCTGAAAGGTTCATTATGAAGGTATTACTGATTGCAGACGAAGAGGATAAGAAGCTCTATGATTATTACGATCCGGCCGAGCTCAGGGATGTCGACCTCATCGTGTCTGCCGGCGATTTGAATCCGCATTACCTCGAATTTCTGGTGACGGCTGGACATGCACCGCTGCTTTATGTGCATGGAAATCATGACAACTGTTATGATACGATGCCGCCGCTCGGCTGTGACTGCGTGGACGATCGCATCTATGATTTTCGCGGACTTCGCATCCTGGGCCTCGGCGGCTCGATGCGGTATAAAGAAGGAAACTATATGTATACGGAGCGTGAGATGGAGAAGCGGATCGACCGGCTTCGCTCGGCCATCGCACTGCGAAACGGCTTCGATATCGTGGTAACACATGCGCCGGCGCAGGGCTACGGCGATATGGACGACCTGCCGCATCAGGGCTTCCGCTGCTTAAACGAGCTGCTCGAACGCTACCATCCGAAATACATGATTCATGGTCATGTACATCCGTGTTACGGCGGTGATTTTCAGCGCGTACGGACGCATCCGAGCGGGACGACGATCATCAACTGCTACGGGAAGTATGTGCTGGATCTGAAGAGCGGCGATGATTATCCGGAGGAAGGAAAGACGGGATCCCTCCTGTATGATCTTTATAAGAATGTTTCCAGGTCCCGGAGTCACAATGTTTATCACGGATAAATATATGCTGCGCGCGTCGTACCGACCACGGATCGGTATGTGCGTTGACCCGTCGGCGAAAGAATGCACGAAAGTGTGCACAGGAGAAAGAAATGATGATTACGAATGACTGGCTGAAGCCGCTGGAGGCGGAATTCAGCAAGCCGTACTATGAACAGCTGTACCATACCGTCGATCAGGAATATAAAACGCAGACGATCTATCCGGCGGCAGAGAATATTTTCAATGCTTTTTCCTTCACTCCGCTGGAAAAGGTGAAGGTGGTGATCCTCGGACAGGATCCGTACCACGAGCCGGGACAGGCCCATGGGCTCTGCTTTTCGGTGAAGCCGGAGGTGGCCATCCCGCCATCCCTCGTGAACATCTATAAGGAGCTGCATGACGACCTCGGCTGCACGATTCCAGATAACGGGTATCTGAAAAAGTGGGCGGATCAGGGTGTGCTGATGCTGAACACCGTGCTGACCGTGCGGGCACATCAGGCGAACAGCCATCACGGCATCGGCTGGGAGGCGTTCACTGATGCGGCGATCCGGGTACTGGATCAGATCGACCGCCCGATGGTATTTATCCTCTGGGGCCGTCCGGCTCAGATGAAGGAGGCGATGCTGCGGAATCCGAAGCATCTGATTCTGAAGTCGCCGCACCCGAGTCCGCTGAGTGCCTATCGTGGCTTCTTCGGCTCACGTCCGTTCTCGAAAACAAATCAGTACCTGGAGGCACACGGCCTCACGCCGATCGACTGGCAGATCGAAAATCGACAGGCATAAGCAATATGTGGAGGAAATAGAATGAGTTTTGTTGAAACCTTAAAAATTATCGTATTCGGACTCGTGGAGGGCTTCACCGAGTGGCTTCCGATCTCCAGTACAGGACACATGATTCTCGTCAATGAGCTGATCCGGCTGAACCAGCCGGATGAGTACTATAAGGTCTTCGAGGTCGTGATCCAGCTGGGCGCGATCCTCGCGGTCATCACCACCTTCTTCCGTCAGCTCTGGCCGTTTGCACGTCGTCGCTCGAATGGACGCGTCGGCCTCGTGCCATCCCGCGTCGATCTCTGGATCAAGATCATCGTCGCCTGCATCCCGGCGGCCGTCATCGGTATCCTCTTCGATGACCTCCTGGACAAGTATCTCTATAACGGCTTCGTCGTGGCGCTGATGCTGATCCTGTATGGCGTGTTCTTCATTCTGATCGAGAAGCGGAACGAAACGGTCGATTTTCACATCAATCGTCTGCAGGATCTGGATATGCGCACCGCGATCTATATCGGTCTCTTCCAGTGCCTCGCACTGATTCCGGGTACCTCCCGTTCTGGCGCGACGATCCTCGGCGCGATGCTGATCGGCGTCGCACGTACACCGGCTGCAGAGTTTTCCTTCTTCCTGTCGGTACCGGTCATGTTCGGTGCGAGCTTCCTGAAGATCATCAAGTTCGGCTTCGCCTTCACCGGCCCGCAGCTCTTCTATCTGATCCTCGGTATGGTCATCGCCTATATCGTGAGCGTATACTGCATAAACTTCCTGATGCGCTACATCCGGAAGAACAGCTTCGCCATCTTCGGATACTATCGTATCGGCCTCGGCATCATCGTCCTGATCTGGTTCGCGATTTCGGCACTGCTTCACTGATATGGACGGATCTGCGCGATAAACGTAAGAAATATGTAAGAGCTATGTTCGTGTTTCGTTGTTGCATGCCTCTTTTTTTTCGCGTAGACTTCTAGTGTAGAAAGAAAACGAGCATAGAGATGTCCGGCAGCGATGGATACAGTCGCCCATCCGCAGGGTGGGTGCGGCTGAGGGGCGTGCTGGGCAGGGCATCGTATAGATGATCCGCGCCCTGTGCCATGATGTATACGATGGAGTGAAAGAGAGAAGAACATGAAGAAATTAAGCGTTTTGATCACGGCAGCTGTTCTTTCCGTATGTATGTGCATGAGCTCGCTCGCAAGCACAGAAATCGGACTGAATCTGGACTGGAAGTATGCCGGTAATTCGAAGATCAACACCGGAAAGGCCGTCCTCTATACCACAGATGTCGCCGAGAGTGCACGAAAGGGCATTACCGTGGCGGTCAATGCAGGCCACGGTACGAAGGGCGGCGGATCGGTACGGACCCTGTGTCATCCGGATGGATCGAAAAAGGTAACCGGCGGTTCGACGGCCGCCGGCAGCACGACTGCGACGGCCGTTTCCGGCGGCATGACCTTCGCCGATGGTACGGCGGAGCCGGTGGCGACCCTGATGGTCGCCGAGAGTCTGAAGCAGAAGCTGCTGGCGGATGGCTACGATGTGCTCATGATTCGTGATGATAAGGATGTACAGCTCGATAATATCGCACGTACGGTCATCGCAAACAATAAGGCGGACTGCCATATCGCGATCCACTTCGATTCCACGAAGTCAAACAAGGGCGTCTTTTTCATGAGCACACCGGATGCACTGAAGTCGATGGAGCCGGTGGCGAGCTACTGGCAGAAGCATGAGAAGCTTGGTGAGAGCCTCATCGCAGGACTCAAGGCATCGGGTATGAAGGTGTTCTCGAGTGGCAGCATGGACATGGATCTGACCCAGACCGCCTACTCGACGGTACCGTCAGTGGATATCGAGGTCGGGGATAAGGCCAGTGACCACAGCCAGGCGGCCTGCGACAAGATCGCAGCCGGACTGCTGGATGGCATCAACATTTATTATGGTTTTACAGCTGCACAGGGCTGAGCACTGTGCGGGCAGAGGTGGAGGATGTCCCTCCGCCTCTTTTTTGTATCTGCGAAGGAACTTTACGAACGGTTTACACGAAATTTGCGGTCTGTTATAATCCGACTTGGCAGGGGTTGCTGCCTGGCGTTCGATTTTACATCGACATTTATCTAGAGGTGATTATGACAGTAGATCATGTGGCGAGTCTGTTCCGTCTTCTGGGCGGACTAGGTATGTTCCTGTATGGTATGTCGGTCATGAGTGACGGCATGCAGAAGGCGGCAGGTAACCGGATCTCGGGATTCCTGGACATCGTGACGAAGAACCGCTTTATGGCGGTGGTGCTCGGTGCGACGATCACGGCACTGGTGCAGTCGTCATCTGCGACGACGGTCATGGTCGTTGGCTTCGTAAATGCCGGCATCATGAATCTTTCACAGGCGGTCGGAATCATCATGGGTGCGAATATCGGTACGACGATCACGGCCTGGATGGTATCGCTGACACAGATTTCGAGCGATATGCTGACGGTGCTGAAGCCGGATTTCTTTGCACCGGTACTGATCGCCATCGGTGCGTTCCGTATCCTGTTTGGCAAGAAGGGCAGTGATGACCTGATCGGTAATTTCTGTATCGGTGTCGGCTTCATCTTCATCGGCCTCGAGTTCATGTCGGGTGCGGTATCCCCATATGCGGATTCACCGATCTTTTCCGATGCGTTCCGTGCGATCGGCGGAAATCCGATCCTGGGCATCCTGGTCGGTGCCGTCGTGACCGGTATCATCCAGTCCTCCGCTGCTTCGGTTTCTATCCTGCAGACCCTGGCGCTTGCAGGAGCGGTTCCGAGAGCCTCCGGCTTCTATATCACCCTCGGACAGAACATCGGTACCTGCGTGACGGCGGTGATTTCCGCGACGGGTACCAGCCGCACAGCGAAGCGGGCTGCCTGCATTCACCTGCTGTTTAACGTGGCGGGTGCTGTGATGTTCGGAGTACTGATTTTTGCAGCCTCCTTCGCAGTGCCGCAGTTCTTCAACGGCATGCTTACGCCGGTGGAGATTTCGATCTTCCATACGATTTTTAATGTGTGCTGTACACTCGTGCTTTATCCGTTCGGTGATCTTCTTGTGAAGCTTTCCGGCGCATTCGTTCCGGAGAAAACCGTCGCCGAAGGCGCACAGACCGCAGAGGATAAGGTGAACATCGAAGAGCAGCGTCTCCGCCGCCATCTCGATGAGCGTATCCTGGAGTCCCCGGCGATCGCCCTGGCGGCGACCCAAAGCGAGGTCGTCAACCTCGGCCGTGTCGTCGCGGTCAATATCAACGACGCCTGTGGTGCACTGGAGAGCGGAGACGAGAAGCTGATTCAGGATGTGCATGATCGGGAGAAGCTGATCGACCATATGACGGGACTTCTCACGAATTATCTCATCAAGATCGACCAGCTGTCCCTCAGCGAGCGTCAGAAGTTTGAGGTAACCCGGATGCTGAATACACTGACGGATATGGAGCGTGTCGGTGATCATGCAGAGAACATCGTCGAAAAGGCGAAATATATCTTCGACAACGGCGTGCACTTCACAGAAAAGGGTATCCAGGATCTTCAGAAGATCGGACAGCAGGCGCAGGCAAGCTTCAGCCTGTCCATCAATGCACTCGAAGATAACAGCATCGATGAAGTCATCGATACGAAGCGCTCCGAGGATATCGTGGACAGGATGGAGCGTGAGATGCGTGAGCATCACATGCAGCGTCTCAGCGAGGGCAAGTGCAGTACCTCCGCAGGTGTGGCCTTCCTCGATGTCATCGGTGACCTCGAGCGTATTTCGGACCACGCCGACAACATCGCGGGCTATGTAAAATCTATGTTGCAGTAATCTGCTCTGGCCGGTGCCCGTAGGGGCATCGGCCAATTTGTATATTTACTGTGAAATTTTTCACAAAATCACTGTTTTGTACTTGCAAAAAGACATTTGATAGCATACAATAACAGATGCTAATGGAAATGTTTATGTAACCATTTATTTCATTAAAATATCAGGAGGATATTATTATGGCAGTAAGAGTTGCGATTAATGGTTTCGGCCGTATCGGTCGTCTCGCATTCAGACAGATGTTCCAGGCTGAGGGTTATGATGTTGTAGCAATCAACGATCTGACCAGCCCGGAGATGCTTGCATACCTTCTTAAGTATGATACGACCCACGGCAGATACAACGGTACTGTAGAGGCTACCGATCACTCCATCATCGTAAATGGCAAGGAGATCGAGATCTACAAGGAGAAGGATGCTGCAAACCTTCCTTGGAAGGATCTTGACATCGACGTAGTTCTTGAGTGCACAGGTTTCTACTGCTCTAAGGAGAAGTCCATGGCACACATCAACGCTGGTGCTAAGCACGTTGTGATCTCTGCACCTGCTGGTAAGGATCTGAAGACCATCGTTTACAACGTAAACCACAAGACTCTTACAGCTGATGATCAGATCATCTCCGCTGCATCCTGCACCACCAACTGCCTCGCTCCGATGGCAAAGGCTCTTAACGACCTCGCTCCGATCGAGTCCGGCTTCATGACCACTGTACACGCTTACACTGGCGATCAGATGATCCTTGATGGACCGCAGAGAAAGGGCAACCTTCGTCGTTCCAGAGCAGGTGCTCAGAACATCACTCCTGCATCCTCCGGTGCAGCAAAGGCAATCGGCCTCGTTCTTCCAGAGCTTGATGGCAAGCTGAACGGTGCTGCTCAGCGTGTTCCTGTAGCTACAGGTTCCACTACCATCCTTGATGCAGTTGTTGCTAAGGAAGTAACCGCTGATGAGGTTAACGCTCAGATGAAGGCTGAGGAGACTGAGTCCTTCGAGTACAACACTGACGAGATCGTATCTTCCGATATCATCAACTCCATGGCTGGTTCCATCTTCGATGCTACTCAGACCAAGGTTCTCCCGATGGGCAACGGCAAGACTCTTGTACAGGTTGTTTCATGGTATGACAACGAGAACTCCTACACATCTCAGATGGTTAGAACAATCAAGTACTTCGGTTCTCTGATTGCTGACTAATTCCTCTCAGAATATATAGGGATATGACTTTAAAGAGGTCCGGCCTTCATGGGCCTGGCCTCTTTTTATAAAAGGAGATTTATTATGGCAGGTTTAAACAAGTTAACAGTGGATGATATCGATGTAAAGGGCAAGCGCGTCCTTTGCAGATGCGACTTCAACGTTCCTCTGAAGAATGGTGTGATCACCGACGAGAACAGACTCGTCGCTGCACTTCCGACCATCAAGAAGCTGATCGCGGACGGTGGCAAGGTGATTCTCTGCTCCCACCTCGGTAAGGTGAAGACAGAGGAGGATAAGCCTTCCAAGACCCTCGCTCCGGTTGCAAAGAGACTTTCCGAGCTTCTCGGCCAGGAAGTAAAGTTTGCAGCAGATCCTGAGGTTGTCGGCGCAAACGCAAGAGCAGCCGTTGCAGAGATGAAGGACGGTGATGTGATTCTTCTCGAGAATACTCGTTACAGAGCAGAGGAGACCAAGAATGGTGATGCATTCTCACAGGATCTGGCTTCTCTCGCAGATGTATTCGTAAATGATGCATTTGGTACTGCACATAGAGCACACTGCTCCAATGTTGGTGTTACCAAGTACATCAATGGCCCGCATGTGGTCGGCTACCTGATGCAGAAGGAGATCCAGTTCCTCGGCCAGGCGGTTGAGAATCCGGTACGTCCTTTCGTAGCGATCCTCGGCGGTGCGAAGGTTGCAGATAAGCTGAATGTTATCTCGAACCTCCTTGAGAAGTGCGATACCCTCATCATCGGTGGTGGTATGGCATTCACCTTCACAAAGGCACAGGGCTACGAGATCGGTTCTTCTCTCTGCGATGAGACGAAGCTTGACTACTGCAAGGAGATGATTGCAAAGGCAGAGCAGCTTGGTAAGAAGCTTCTTCTTCCGGTAGATGCCGTCATCACCGATCACTTCCCAGATCCGATCGATGGACCGATCGATACAGAGGTTGTAGACATTGACAAGATTCCGGCTGGCAAGATGGGCATGGATATCGGACCGAAGACTGCTGAGCTCTATGCAGAGGCTGTAAAGTCCGCAAAGACCGTTGTATGGAACGGACCGATGGGTGTATTCGAGAACCCGACCCTTGCGGCTGGTACGAAGGCCGTTGCGAAGGCACTCGCAGATACCGATGCGACAACCATCATCGGTGGCGGTGATTCTGCAGCTGCGGTTAACCAGCTCGGCTATGGCGATAAGATGAGCCATATCTCTACGGGTGGTGGCGCTTCCCTTGAGTTCCTTGAGGGTAAGGAGCTTCCGGGTGTTGCTGCAGCAGACGATAAGAACTAATTGAACTGTGGCCGGAGGCCTTCCGTGGGAGTGCCTCCGGCTTTTTTTCATCATCTTAGAAAGAGGTATCTATATGAGAAAGAAGATTATTGCCGGTAACTGGAAGATGAACATGGTTCCTTCTGAGGCGTTGAAGCTCGTCGAGACATTAAAGCCACTTGTGCAGAATGAGGACGTGGACGTTGTGTACTGTGTACCAGCTATCGACCTCGTACCAGTGGTCAATGCTGTAAAGGGCAGCAATGTACATGTAGGCGCAGAGAACCTGTATTTCGAGGATAAGGGTGCATACACCGGTGAGATTTCTGCAGACATGCTCGTCGATGCGGGCGTAGAGTACGTGATCATGGGCCATTCCGAGAGAAGAGGCTACTTCCATGAGACCGACGAGGACATCAATAAGAAGCTTCTGAAGGCACTTGAGAAGGGTCTGAAGCCGATCGTATGCTGTGGTGAGTCCCTCGAGCAGAGAGAGCAGGGCATCACTGAGGACTGGATCCGTATGCAGATCAAGATCGCATTCCAGGGCGTAAGCGCTGATCAGGCGAAGGGTGTCGTTATCGCGTACGAGCCGATCTGGGCGATCGGAACCGGTAAGACGGCGACCTCCGCACAGGCTGAAGAGGTATGTAAGGCGATCCGTGAGACCATCGGTGAGATCTATGACACTGATACCTCAGAGGCGATCCGCATCCAGTATGGTGGATCCATGAATGCCGGCAACTGCAAGGAGCTCCTCGCACAGCCGGATATCGATGGCGGACTGATCGGCGGCGCATCTCTGAAGCCGGACTTCGGCACCATCGTAAACTACAATAAGTAATCCATACAAAAAAACGGAACCGCTGAAGGTTCCGTTTTTTTATGGGGTCATTTTTATGGGGTCAGACCCCCTTACGGCCGGCTTAAGGATTTCGTAAGGATTTCGTAATGGGGTCAGACCCCCTTACGAAATTCTTAAGATCAGTACTGCTGGCAGCTGGCAGAGTAAATGATGCGGTGGCAGGCGGCGTCGAGGCTCAGGTGCAGGAGGAGACCCTCCGGGGTCTGGAGATCGATGAGCGTGATGTTCTCGCCTTCCGTGCGGGTGCCGGATGTAAGCATCGGCAGAGCATCGATGCGGGCAGCTTCACGCTGAAAGCTGGCTTCGTCGAGCGTCTCGCCGAGGCTTATGTGCAGGCTGTTCTCGAGGATACTCGTGTACTTATAGTACTGGTAGGAGACATCACCGGCAGTCGGCAGGATGGTCTCCGGGAAGAGCTGCTGCAGGTCGGCCAGCATGTTTTCGTCGATGCCCTGATCGATCTGCATATACTGCTTCGGCTTCGTACTGCCGGAGCAGTAGGGCGGGATCAGGCAGAGGATGAGGGCGGCGAGGACACCGGCAAGGAGTGCCGGCCACGCGAGCTGTGTGAGGAGCCGGGTCCAGAAGGTGTTTTCCATCGACCGTGCCGAGAGCCCGAAGATGCCGACGAGCAGTGGGAGTGCCAGCACGAGATACAGGAGGTTCAGGACCGCTGCCTTCGCGATGGCCAGCTTCGGGAACTGCATATGCCAGAAGAGGATGGAAACGAAAAGTACGATCAGCTCCAGGACGATGCCGAGGAGCAGATCGTACTGAAGACCATCATGCCAGAGTGTCTTTTCTTTTGACTTCATCTGGGACAAGTTACTTCTCCCATGGAAGCTCGGACTTGCCGAAGTGACCGTAGCTGGATACCAGGTTGTAATCTACGTGGCGGAGATCCAGCGCACGGGTGATGCCCTTCGGAGTCAGGTCATAGTTGTGCTTGATTTCCTCCCAGATGGTATTACGATCCTGCTTTTCGGTACCGAAGCAGTCGACATATACGGAAACCGGCTCTGCGACGCCGATCGCGTAGGCCAGCTGTACCTCGCAGCGATCCGCCTTGCCGGCGTTTACGATGTCGCGGGCGATCTTACGTGCCATATAGGCAGCGGAACGATCGACCTTACTCGGATCCTTACCGGAGAAGGCTCCGCCGCCGTGATGTGCGGCTCCACCATAGGTGTCGGCGATGATCTTACGACCGGTCAGACCGGAATCGGCGAAGGAGGAACCGAGAACGAAGCGGCCAGTCGGATTCACCAGCACACGGAAGTCGGTGTTGAGGCCCATCTCCTCTGCGGTTTCCTTCATGATGCCGGAAACGATCTCACGTACCTCGTCGAGAGAGGTCTCCTCGGCATGCTGGGTGGAGATCAGGAAGGTGTCGATGCGGTGAGTATCATAATCGAAGGATACCTGTGCCTTCGCATCCGGACGAAACTTCCGGAAGCCGTCCTTCAGGTTGTAGGCACGCAGCTTGAGCAGCGCCTTCGTGGAAAGAACGTATGGAATCGGCAGCATCTCCGCGGTCTCGTTCGTCGCATAGCCGAACATCATACCCTGGTCGCCGGCACCGTCGTTATCAACACCCATCGCGATGTCCGGGGACTGTCTGGAAATCAGGTAACGGATGTTGTACTTCTCGACATCGGTGAGACCGATGTTGCGGAGTACATCGCGGATCAGCTTGTCGTAATCCGGCTCATAGTTGGAAGTGATCTCACCCATCACGGTGATTTCGTAATCCTTGATGATGGTCTCGGCTGCGATACGGCTGAGCTCATCGTGCTGCAGAATGTCGGTTACGATGGCATCGGAAATCTGATCACAGATCTTATCCGGATGCCCGTTGGATACCTGCTCTGATGAAAATAACATGTGTAAATCCTTTCTGGCGTAAGCCAAATGGTGTTTCGAAGTGTCTTTTGCGGATCAGTCGCTGTGAAGCACGGTGCCGGAATGTTCGATGAACGAGTCTCCCGGCAGGGGACTGATGTATAAAAAAGCCTGCCGAACAATCGACAGGCTGAAAATCCGCATCTTATTGCTCGAAACAAAACGTTCGCTCAGGTTAGCACCTTCCGTTTCCGGGGTTGCTGCGGCTTCATCGCTCCTATGTAGCTCCACCGTCTCTGAATAAGTTATGAAATTGCGCACCGATTTCTCAAGTGCGGATAGTACTATAGCATGAGTTTTGGTTGTGTGCAATAGGATTTCGAGATATAATTTGGTTCAGTTTCATTTATTTGCATGAAAATACATTTTCCTGTACATTTTCATTCATAAATCGCCTATACTGGTCTGATCATAAACATAAACGAGGTACCCTATGCCGATTAAAGTACAGAATGATTTACCTGCGAAGCATATCCTGGAGAACGAGAACATCTTTGTGATGGATGAGAAGCGAGCGCAGTCTCAGGAGATCCGACCGCTTAGGATCGCGATTCTGAACCTGATGCCGCTGAAGGAGGACACGGAGCTCGATATCCTCCGCGTGCTGTCGAACTTCCCGATTCAGACAGAGATCACCTTTATGACCGTGGCGACCCACGAGTCGAAGCATACCGACGCCTCTCATCTCAATAAGTTCTATGTGACCCTGGACCAGGTGGAGCAGGAGTACTTCGATGGTCTGATCATCACCGGCGCACCGGTCGAGAAGCTTCCGTTCGAGGAGGTGGAGTACTGGCCGGAGCTTACGGAAATCATGAAGTGGTCCGAGACCCATGTCTTCTCGACCTTTCACATCTGCTGGGGGGCGCAGGCCGGACTCTACTATCATTATGGCATCGAGAAGCGTCTGCTCCCGGAAAAGCTTTCCGGGATCTATCGTCAGAAGGTGCTCCACCGGAAGAAGATGATCATGCGCGGCATGGATGATTATTTCAATGTGCCGATCTCCCGCTATACGGGCATCGATGAGGAGGCGGTACGGAAGAATCCAGAGCTTTACGTCGTCGCGGAAGCGGTGAAGCCGGAAGAGGGCGGCAGCTATATGATCCTCGCCTGCTCGAGCCGTCAGATCTTCATCACCGGCCACTCCGAGTATGATAAGTACGACCTCGATAAGGAGTATAAACGCGATGTGAAGAAGGGCCTCGATCCGAAGCTCCCGGTCGGCTACTATGAGGATGATGATCCGTCAAAGGAACCCATCCTCAGCTGGCGTTCGACCTCGAACTGCACCTACACGAACTGGCTGAACTTCGTGTACCAGGAGACCCCGTATGATCTTCATGAGCTGTCACCGGTACAGGCAGACAGCTATCTGAAGGGCGACCATGTAGAAGAGCGTGATACGATCATGATGGCCGGCAAGAAGTCCTGAATCAGATCCTGAATCGGGCACTGTGCGTATATGGACAGGAGTTCAGAACGGCATCGCATGATGCTGTGCACCATCTTTGCAGTATACATACATTAAGACAATGAAAAATGGAGGCAAGTCCTGATGGACAGCCTCCGTTTTCTTTAGAAATAAATATACAGATATGGATATTCAGACATCAGCATACAGGATTATCTACATTGACCTTATCCACTTCCTGGAAAGGTGCAAGGGTAGAAACCATCTTAACCGTCTGATCGTAGGCGTTCTTTACATAGTGCACCTCACCTGGCTCGATATGGATGAAATCGCCTTCGCTTAAGGTGTGGCAGACGCCGTCAACCACGATATCGACTTTTCCCTCTAAGATATAGAAGTTCTCTTCCATGACATTATGATAGTGTGCCTGGAAATCCTGCCCCGGCTGGAACTGAACCAGTGCATAGTTCATGCGAGGTCCCTTCATCAGATACTTCGGGCCGCTGTCACCGAAACGGTATTCAAAATCTTTCTCATTTACTACAAACATGTCTATTTCCTTTCTTTTCTTCTTGTGAACTCTGAATCTGAGTTTCACTTAAATGTTTTATACGAATCAGGTACTGCTTACAGGCCTGGCGCGATCCACATATTCTTCGTGAGCTTTCGATCGCAGAGTGCGAGGTTTGCCTTGTAGACCTCCCGCCATACCGGATACATCTCATCGTAGATCTTTTTATTTTCGAGGTTCGGTGTAAAGGTTTTATCGATCTTTGCGCAGCGGGCAGCGCCTTCAGCGATAGAAGGATAGATCCCGACGCCATAGCCGGCCAAGATGGCTGCGCCGAGGGCAGTTGCCTCCTTCACGACCGGTGTAACCACCGTCTTTCCGGTGACATCGGCGAGAATCTGCGACCATAAATCACTTACGGATGCACCGCCGGCGAAGATCAGCTTGTCCGGCTCGTTTCCGGTGGCTTCCTTTACGAGCTCGATATGTCCTTTCACCAGCATCGCGGTATTTTCCAGGATGGAGCGGTAGAAGGTATACTTGTTAAACTTCTCTGGTAAAAGCTCGAAGTTTGTGAAGGTCGGCGCGGCATGCTTCCAGTTGATGAAGTTCATCACATCACTGAAGCAGCACATCATGCCATAGCATCCAGCCGGGATCTTCTCGGCTTCACGGTTCATCAGGTTATACGGATCGTCACCGATCTCCTTTGCTTTTCTCTTTTCCTCCTGACAGAAGCCATCGCGGAACCAGCGCATCACGAGGCCTGGTTTAAAGGCGAGCGCCTCGTACTGCCATACGCCGGGTACGGCATGACAGTTTACACGGACGCGTCCGTATGGATCGGTCTTTCCGCTGTCGGTATTAAATTCATACTGCCAGAAGCTGCCACCGAATACCGCGGCTTCGCCCGGCTTGCATGCGCCGACACCGATGGTGCCGAGCTGACAGTCACCACCGCCGACGACGACCGGTGTCCCCTCTGCGAGACCGGTTTCGGCAGCGCCCTTTGCGGTGACGGCACCTGCAATCGATCCGCATTCCAGAACGTCCGGGAAGATGTCAGTGCGCAGATGACACTTTGCGGCGATGTCGGTATCCCATGTACGTGTCTGCAGATCCAGGAGACCGGTGGTCGATCCGTTACTCGGCTCGACAGCGAGTACGCCGGTCAGCTTGTAAATCAGCCAGTCGTTAAACATGCCGACCTTTGCGGTCTTTTCGTAAATCTCCGGGAGATTGTTCTTAACCCACAGAATACGAGGAATCGCATTGAGCGCATAGCTTTGACCGGACTTCTTATACAGCGCAAGCTCCAGATCCGGATCCATCCGAATCAGCTCCGCGACTTCATCTGTGCTGCGGGCGTCGACATTGGCGCAGGCCCAGATCTCGTTTCCGTCCTGATCGTACAGGAGGATACCCTCACGCATGCAGGTGGTCGAAATCGCTGCGATGTCTGCAGGATCGATGCCGGTTTCGGCGAGGACGTTCCGAACACAGCTGCTGGCCAGTTTCCAGTTGAAGGTCCAGTCGAAGTCCATGCTTCCTGGAAAACGAGGGTCTTCGTTATGCGTCCACTCATGCTGAGAGCAGCCGATCTGGTTTCCCTCTACATCGAAGAGAACCGCACGTACGCTTCCGGTTCCGGCATCGATCGCCATTAAATATTTCTTCATTTGATAAACCATCCTTTCTTTCGAAATATATGATTATTGTTTGCTTTGATAAAGCTCCAGAATAGCGGCAGCCGTGTCCTCATCTGTGATCAGGACGTCGAGATAGCTGCCCATCAGGGTGGCGTAGATCGCTTCGATTTTATGCGGGCCACCGGCGACACCGATGACATTGTTGAAGTTCTCGATCTTGGTCAGCGGAGGACTCATCAGGCGCTTCTCGAGGTCACTGTCGATGAGATGTCCGTGGATGTCGATGAAGTGACTTAAAATATCCCCCACGGCGCCCTGCTTCTGCAGAAACAGGTAGTCATCCGGCGTCAGGATGGCGTTTTTGATGATGGTGGCAGCACTGGTGTCCATGCCACCGATGCCAACGACAGTGAAATCAGAAATCATGGCCATGTTTGCGATGCGCTGGATATCACTTTCCTTTTTCAGTTCTTCCATGATAGAGGAAGAGCTCAGAATCAGCGGACTCGGAATCAGATGCAGGCGGGCGTTGAAGATACTGGACTGCGCGTTCGGCAGGTAGTAATTGACACCACCGGTCAGCGAGATCACATTGATCGGACTTTCCGAGCGCTGGGCCAGATAGTTCAGTATCCGGCTCGGCGTATCGCCGTAGCCCATATTGATATAGGAATTATCCTTGATGCGCTGATTGATGTACATGGAGGCTGCCTGTGCCAGGGAATCGTTTAAAGAATCACCGGATGGCGGCGATGGGATGATCAGGACATCATTTAAATGAAACAGATCCTTGAAGTCCTTTTCCATATTCAGACGTCGGGTACTGCTGTTTCGAATCTGGAAGGTGATCAGCCCGTTTTCCTTTGCCTTATCGAGCAGACGAAGGATTTTGATACGGTTAATGCCCAGAAGCTTCGCGATTTCCTGCTGCGTCAGGTTCTCGATATAGTAATACCAGGCGATTTTAATCATTAATTCTTCTTCATAGTTATAGTTCTGCTCCATGATGAGATCCTCTGTATAAAAATCGGTGGCTAAACGCAACAAATGTTCATGGCATAAAAATATGTTTATCAAAAGTATAAAGAGCATTGTGCAAAATGTCAATATAAATAAAGCGTTCATTTGCACAGTTGTTAAACTGAACAATAAAATATTTGGAATGCGCGCTTGCTATGTTGACAAATGATAGTGACGGCGTTAATATAAGTTCATTAGTTGAACAAAAGTGCCCAATGCAATGGAGGAAAGGTCATAATGGAGAATAACAATAAACCAGGAGCTGAAAATCTGCTGCAGGTTTGCGATATTTATAAATCCTTTGGCGATAATGCAGTTCTGAAGGGCATGACATTAAGCCTGAAAGCCGGAGAAGTCCTCTCCCTGATCGGAGGTAACGGTGCTGGAAAAAGTACCTTAATGAAGATCATTATGGGCATCTATACACATGACAGTGGAAAGGTTTATGTCGATGGTAAGGAGATGACGGCAGGCAAAACGACCGAGGCCCTGTCCAGCGGCGTATACATGGTGCCACAGGAGCCGCTGCTTTTCCCGCATATGAGCGTGGAAGAGAATATCCTCATCGGTTTTACCAGACCACAGGCGGAGCTCCATAAGGAACTGATCGATACGATGAAGAGCATCGGCTGGAACCTGGAGCTGAACCGGAAGGCGAATACGCTCTCGATCGCAGAGCAGCAGCTGGTTGAGCTGCTGCGCGGACTGCTGAGACACGCGAAGATCCTGATTCTGGACGAACCGACCAGCGCACTTACCTTTAAGGAAGTAGAAAGCCTGTTCAAGGTGATCAAGGACTTAAAGGCACAGGGTATCGGCATCATCTACATCACCCATCGTCTGGACGAGGTGTTTGAAATTTCGACCGACGTCGGCATCATGCGGGATGGACGTATCACCCTGATGGGAAAGATCGGAGAATTCACGAAGGCTGCGCTGGTAAAGGGACTTTTACCGGATGCCACAGATCAGCAGGAAGTCGTAAGCAAAACCGATGTTGATTACACGAAGGCACCGGTGCTGGAGCTTCGGAACTTCAGCGGCTATGGGTTTAAGGATATTTCCCTGAAGGTGTACCCTGGCGAGATCCTGGGCGTTGCAGGCGTGGTTGGTGCCGGACGAACCGAGATGGCACAGACCATCTTCGGTATGGATAAGGTGCTGGGTGGTAAGGTCTATCTGGATGGACAGGATATCACCGGACTGAGTACACAGAAGGTGATGAAGGCCGGCCTCAACTATGTTTCCGAGGATCGACATGCCGATGGTATTTTCAAGATTTCATCGGTTGCATATAACATCACAAGCGGAATCCTGGGTGAATCTTTCATGGGAAAGGTTTTCCTGGATACAAAAAAGGAAAAGGAACTGACACAGCAGTACATCGATGACTTCCGTATCAAGGTAACCGGACAGGATCAGGAGCTGGGAAGTCTTTCCGGCGGTAACCAGCAGAAGGTCGTCATCGGACATGCACTGGCGACCGGTCCGAAGCTGATCATCCTGGACGAGCCGACACGAGGTATCGATGCAGGTGCACGAACCGATGTCTATAACATCATCAAGGGTCTGTCGAAGAAAGGCCTGGCTGTACTGCTGATTTCATCCGATATGGAGGAAATTATCGAATTGAGCGACCGGGCAGTGACCATCCACCAGGGACGACTGAACTGTGAGTTTGCACGATCAGAAATCAATCAGGAGAATCTCACGAGAGCTTCCTTCGGTGTTGTTGGAAAGGAGAAAGAATAATGAACAGTTTACGGACACTCTTGAAAAAGAGAGAAATGACGAGCTTCTTTTTCCTGATTTTACTTTTTGCAGTGGTTGGCTGTATCAATCCGGCGTTTCTGGCGGTAAGTAATATCGCCGCCTGCTTTAATTCGTCGGTTGTTTTCGTCATTATATCGGTGGGCATGGCATTTACCATCATGGTCGGAGAAATCGACGTATCGGTAGGCTCCTGCCTCGGCATGACCGCCGTGGTTGTGGGTTCCATGATCTGTAACGGTGCCAGCTGGGCGGTCGCTTTTGCGGTCGGCATTCTGATCGGTATCATCGTCGGCTGCATCAATGGCTTCGGTGTGGCGATCATGAAAGCACCTTCACTGATTTTTACCTTAGGTGTAAATGGTATCTTACGAGGCCTGATGTTTATCTACACGAATGGTGCAGATGTAAATAATATTCCGAAGAGTTTTAAGGATATTTCCGCGAAGGCACTGCCGGGCATCAAGATTACCTATTATTTCATCGGAGCGCTGATTCTTACACTGATCGTCCATCTTCTTCTTACCAGAACGCGAAAGGGAAGATACGTAAAGGCGGTCGGCGATAATGCAGATGGTGCTAAGCTGGTCGGTATCGATCCGGTCAAGACCAAGTTTCTGTCCTATATCATCTGCTCTGTGATGGCGTCGATTGCAGGCATCCTGTTCTGCAGCCGTATCGGTATCGTCACCACCTCGAGTGGTAATGGATATGAGATGACCGCCGTGGCCGCCTGTGTATTGGGTGGTATCAGCCTTACCGGTGGTGTGGGAAGTGTGATCGGATCTGCCATCGGCGCGGTCATCATGAGTTCCATCAGTTACCTTCTGGTATTTATGGGCTTCTCGTCCAATTATAATGATGCGATTACAGGAAGCATCCTGATCGTGATCGTCGTCGTCGATTCTGTCATGCAGATTCGGTCCAGAATGAAGTTAAGACATGAAAGACTGCAGGCAAGAACACGGGATGATATGGTGACGGAAGGAGAGAATGCATGATGAGCGGAAATGTTTCAAGTGAAAATAAAAACAAGCTGAAAGCAAAGCTGAACTGGAACTGGTTCCTGATCGCCGTCATTCTGATCGAAATTCTTATTTTCGGCGTAACCAATCCGAAGTTCCTGAATGTTTCGTCGATGTTCCGCAGTATGAATGACTTCGTTCCGATCGGTATCATCGGTATCTTCGTCACACTGGTCATGATCACCGGCGGTATCGATATCCAGGCAGGCTCCATCGTAGGACTGACCTCGATCATCATCGGTGTGGCGTGGCAGGACTGGGGACTCAATATCTGGGCGGCGGTTGCACTGGCTGTCGTGATCGCTATCTTATGTGGCATCCTGACCGGATTCTTCATCGCGTACTGTGGAGTGCAGGCGATGGTGGCGACGCTGGGTGGCAGCTTCCTGTATGCCGGCCTTGCGCTGATGGTATCCACCATGAGTAATACACCGTCCTACATGGGTATCACGAATTTTCCGGATGCATTCCGAGCGATGACCAAGTTTAAAATCGGTAAGATCTCACCGGGCCCGGCGATCGTTTTTCTGATCGTAGCCGTCATCATGGGCATCGTGCTTCATAAGACCAAGTATGGACGTAAGATCTTTCTCGTCGGTGTGAATCCGAATGCCGGCAGCTTCTCGGGCATCAATACGAAGAGAGTAGTCCTTTCTACCTATGTGCTGAGTGCGATCGGTGCGGCCATCGCAGGTATCGTTCTTACCTCGTACTACAACATCGCAAAGTCCGATCTCGGAAGTACATTCACCATGAATATCATCACCGTTGTTGTGCTGGGTGGTACCTTATCGACCGGTGGAAAGGGAAATGTACTCGGCACCGTGCTGGCGACCATCATTATCGGACTGATCAAATTCGGACTTCCGCTGTGCTTCGGTATCAATGCACAGTACCTGGATGCGCCGATCGGCATCCTGCTGGTCGTTGTTCTGCTGGGACGTGCACTGATGGTCCATCCGGCGTTTGTAAACTACCGTGCAAAATGTAAAAGTCAGCGGCAGAAGGCAGCTGCATAAACCAAGTTAGATCATATCTAAACATACATATCAAACATCCAAAGGAGGAAATGTAATGAAGAAGATTTTATCAACCGTATTAGTAGGTGCGATGCTGACATCTATGCTCGCAGGCTGTGGTGGAAACACCAAGGCACCAGAGACAACCGCAGCAGCGAAGGCAGAGACCACTGCAGCTGCAGCAGAGACCACCGCAGCAGCTGCAGAGACCGAGGCTCCGGCAGCAGAGAGCACATCCGGTGCAAGCGTAGAAGGAAAGACCGTTGCGTTTATTCCGAAGCTGACCGGTAACGCATTCTTCGAGGTTGCCAATGATGGTGCTCAGGAGTTCGCAAAGAAGTGGAACATCAACGTAAACTACATGGGCAGCTCAAGTGCAGCCGTAGCAGATCAGGTATCCGTTATCAACCAGGCGATTTCTTCAGGCGTAGATGCCATCTGTATCTCCACTGTAGATGCAGCAGGTGTTTCAGATGCACTGAATGAGGCGAGGGATGCCGGTATCGTTGTCAGCACATGGGATTCGGACGCAAACGTTGAGGATAGAAGCCTTATGGTTTCCCAGGGAACACCGGAAGTTTTAGGACAGATGCTCGTTGATATGGCTGTGGATGGCTTAAAGGCAAGAGGCAAGGATCCGGAGAAGGATGAAATCAAGTACTGCTGGCACTATTCACAGGCGACCGTAACCGATCAGAACAGCTGGCAGGTTGCAGGTGAAAAAATCATCGCTGAGACCTATCCGAACTGGACCAATGTTCACCCGGATAACTACTATTCTGAGCAGGATGCAGAGAAGTCCATCACGGTAGGTGAGGCTGTTCTCGATGCAAACCCGGATATCGACGTCATCATCTGTAACGACTCTACTGCTCTTCCTGGCCAGTTACAGGCTGCAGAGAACAAGGGCTATAACAAGGACAACGTAACCATCACCGGTTTCGCAACTCCGAACGCTGTAAAGCAGTACTGCATAAACGGAACTCTTTACAACTGGGGTCTCTGGGATGCAAAGCTTCAGGGCGCTATGGGCTGCTACGTCGCTGCATATCTCGCTGCAGGTAACACTGTGAAGGTCGGCGATTCCATCGATATCCCTGAGATCGGCTCCTGCGAAGTTCTTGCAAACGAAAGCATCTCCGCTGGTGCAGCTACCGGTGATGAGAATAATGGTGTCGTTCTTCTTCCAGAGCGTCTCGTATTCACCGCTGAGAACATGAACAATTATGATTTCTAAATCATAAATACTACAAATATAACTGAATATAACTTATGATATGTATGTTGTAACAAACTGAATATAGTCGAAAGGAAACACATCGATGGCAGATTTAGAGGGACTTAAAGTAGCGAAGGATTATCACGTAGATACACCATTTGCAAATCAGGATGGATTTTATCTTAAGGGCGCAAATAATCTGGATTGGGGAATGAAGCATCATCTTGCGAATATCTTTAATCCGAAGAGCGGAAACACCGTGATGTTTGCGTTTGACCATGGTTATTTCATGGGCAGCACGGCCGGCCTGGAGCGACTTGACTTATTACTGCCGAAGCTGGCACCATACGTTGACTGCTTTATGGGCACGAGAGGCGCGATTCGCACATGCTTAAAACCGGAATTCACCAATGCGATTGCACTGAGAGTATCCTCTGGTTCAAGCATGCTGCAGGATGATCTGAGTCATGAAGTCGTAGCTGTAGATATCGAGGATTCCATTCGTATGAATGCGGACTGTATGGCATCACAGGTATTTATCGGTGCAGATGGACAGCTGTCCAGCATCGATAACCTGAGCAAGGTGATCAATGCCGGTATGCGCTACAGCATCCCGACCCTGGGCGTATGTGCCGTAGGTAAGGAGATGGAGCGTACCGACCGTTTCTTCAAGCTGGCGACTCGTATCATCGCAGAGATGGGCTGTCAGATCGTGAAGACCTATAACTGTGAGCACTTCGAAGAAGTCGTATCGGCCTGCCCGGTACCGATCGTCGTAGCCGGCGGTAAGAAGCTTGCAGAGAAGGATGCACTGACCCTGGCTTATGAAGTGATTCAGAAGGGCGCACGTGGTGTTGACATGGGACGTAATATCTTCCAGAGCCAGCATCCGGTAGAGATGGCGCAGGCGGTTCATAAGGTAGTGCATGAAGGCTTTACAGATAAGGAAGCATTCGAGTTTTATGAGGATCTCATTCACTGATCTGATGAATGAAGAGAAGAGGGGGGCAGACCGAAAGGTCTGCTCCCCCTTTTATGATGGATGAAATATAAGTCACGGCTGGGGATCGCTGCGTGAAGGTATGCGCGCTCGCTAAACCATCCGAAGAGGACGACGGATCTGAAAGAGCTACGATTGAAACAGAACCTGAAAAAGAGGAATCCCCCTCTGGGATTCCTCTTTATATGCTAAGCATTTAAGCTTATGTTTTATGTTCCATATTCGATTTAAAAACTTAATAGTACAACGGAGTATCTCCTCTAGGTACTAAGCCTATATGGTTAAAATAGCTTTGTGCTATCTTTTCTGGATATCTGTTCTATTTTGTTTTTATAAAGATGATAATATCGCGCGGGCCTGGTGAAAGATCCTTTATCTGGAGAAACACTCCGATGCTGAATAACATGACCGCTTATGCGCTGTTATCGATGGATTTTATCTTTCGTGAAGCCCGGAGATATTATCAACGAACTGTGCTGGAATCATCGTTTTCATACCTCCTTCCTTTTTTATCGTTTCGGTGATTTGTCGAATCACCACTTTGTTAACGTCTGAATCTTCCTTTCTCGTCAGAAGATTTTCTGTTAACGAATCTTTTTTTATCTTGTGTCTATATAGTACCACTCGGAAAAACTTTTAGCAATACTTTTGTCAGAGGAAAATATTTTTATTTTTGCATCTGCAGTCCATGCGCCTTATAATGAACATAGACAGCAGAAATGGAGTGCATAATATGGTGAAACGTAACCCGGTGGAGAAGAAAATACAGAGAAAGTGCTACGTGGTCGGGTTGATCGCCTTCGTGAGTGCACTTTTTCTGGCTTATTTTTTATTGGGAAATATCAGGAAAAATGAACAGGCTGCAGCGACGTATACCGCACAGAATACAGTTCGCAGAATCCAGTCTCAGCTGGATGAGTATGTGACCTGCTCGAATGTGCTGGAAAATGTCATTCTGGCCGGATATGAGCTGAACGAGGAGGGATTCTCTACGCTGGCGAGTATGCTTCCGAATGAAGATGGTGTGGTGAAGGCCTTCGAGCTGGCACCGAAGGGGGTCGTCGCGGAGATTTATCCGATGGAGGAAAACGCAGAAGCGATCGGGCTCGATCTGCTGACGGCGCATGAACGGGCGGTCGATGCGAAGCTGGCGAAAGAAAGTATGGAATATACCATCGCGGGCCCGTTTGAGCTCAGACAGGGTGGCATCGGTGCGCTTCTGTTTAATCCGGTATATCAGACGAAGGCTGCGGAGCAGCGGGAGTTCTGGGGCTTCATCGTCCTGGTCATCGACTGGGATAAGTTTGTGGCGAAGATGGGACTCGACCGTCTGAGTGAAGCCGACTACTGCTATTGGATCTGGAAAGAGGACAGTGTGACCGGCGAGCCGAATGTGCTGGTGCAGTGCCCGCATTCATTTCCGAAGGATCGACTGACGGTAGACTGCACGCTTCCGAATGACAGCTGGTACTTCGATATCATCCCATCGGATGGCTGGATTCCGATATCCTACTGGATTTCTGACGTCGTGATCTGCTATGTTTTATCGCTTCTGATCGCTGCGCTGTTCTATCTGTTCTTTATGAAACGTTATCACGAACAGCAGTATGCCGAGAAGCTGCAGCTGTCGGCTGCAGAGGCGCAGGAGGCGAGTGAAGCGAAGACACGCTTCCTCTTCAATATGAGCCATGATATCCGGACGCCGATGAACGCCATCATGGGCTTCACGGAGCTGCTGAATCGAAATCTCGATGATCAGGAAAAGGCGAGAGGCTATCTTCGGAAGATTCAGAACGCAAGCAGCCTGCTGTTGACCATCATCAATCAGGTGCTGGAGATGGCCAGAATCGAAAGCGGTACTGTGACGCTGAAGCTCGAAGCGGCGGATCTCAGTGCACTGTTCCACTCCGTCAATACGGTGTTTGAAGCCGACATCCAGAAAAAGAATATCCAGTACTCCGAGGACGCCCATGTGCCGCATAAGTTTGCGTACTGTGACAAGACGAAGCTGGAGGAGATCTATCTCAATATCGTGAGCAATGCCATCAAGTACACCCCGGATGGACACGCCATCCGCGTGGAGATTCATGAGCTTCCGTCCGAGGATAAGAAGAAGGCATGTTATCGCTTCACCTGTGAGGACAGCGGCATCGGCATGAGCGCGGACTATCTGCCTCACATCTTCGATGAATTTTCCAGAGAGCATACTACGACGGAGAATAAGGTCGTCGGCACCGGTCTCGGACTTCCGATCGTCAAATCCCTCATCGAACAGATGGGTGGCACGATCCAGGTAGAGAGTACCCAGGGTGTCGGCACGAAGTTCACCGTTGACCTCACGCTGACGCTCGCTTCCCGGGAGGAAGTATACTCGTCGCCGGAGACATCGGCGGAAGCGGAGCACGCGAAGCTCAGAGGACGCCGTATCCTGCTCGCGGAGGACAACGAGCTGAACGCCGAGATCGCGATCGAGCTGCTCGGGGAGGAAGGACTTCTCATCGAGCGTGCGGCGGATGGAGAGGAGTGCTGCACGATGCTGGCACAGGCACCAGAGGGCTACTATGATCTCATACTCATGGATATTCAGATGCCGGGAATGAACGGCTATGAGGCGGCGGCAAAGATCCGCGGTATGGCGGATGTGAAAAAGGCAGGCATTCCGATCATCGCGATGACCGCAAACGCCTTCGCGGAGGATCGTCAGGCGGCGTTCGATGCCGGGATGAACGCACACGTCGCGAAGCCGATCGACATGGCCGTGCTGCTGCCGACACTGCTGCGCTGGCTCTGACGCAGGCCAATGTTTACATCAGGAAGCGGCACCGAGGTGGAAACGCCGGCGGAGCGATCCTGTGTGCGCACCATACGGAATCGATGCTTCCGAAAGAGGAGCTCGGGATATGAATGGAGAGAATATGACGAAGGATGAAGCGCGGGCACTGATCCGCGAAAAAAAGAAAGCACTGACAGCGGAGTACCGTGCGCAGGCGAGTGCGGAGATCGCGACACGTTTTCTCTGCTATCCGATTTTTCAGCAGGTGGATTCGATTTTCTGCTACGTGAATACGGAGGACGAGCCGTCGACGCGGGAGATCATCGAGACGGCCTGGCAGATGGGAAAGCTCGTAACGGTGCCACGTTGCATCCCTGGATCGGAACATCGTATGGAGGCAGTGCAGATCATGAGCTGGGATGATCTTGTGCCGGGGGCGTATGGACTGCTGGAGCCGAAGGCGGGGCTGCCGGTGGTGGATGCGTATAAGATTGCGCTGGCGGTGGTGCCGTGCATCGCAGCGGATCGCTATGGCCGGCGGCTGGGCCATGGGGCGGGCTACTATGACCGCTTCCTACAGGGACAGACGATGTATATGTACTGTCTCTGCTATGGGGCGCAGATGCTGCCGGAGGTGCCGGTGGATGCGCAGGACGTCACGATGAACCGTGTCTTCTCCGAGGATAAGGTCTATAATCCGCGGCTGGCCAGCGACGATCTCCGGGAGGAGCTCGCAGCGGAGATACCGGCAGGTGGGATCCGTGCGTTTCTGAAGGGGCTGTTTCATCGAAAATAAGGAGTGTGCATCATGATCGACGAAGAAAAGATCGAGAAATTGAAGGCGTGGATGGACGATGCCGGGAGCGTCGTGTTCTTCGGTGGCGCGGGGGTGTCGACAGAGAGCGGAGTGCCGGATTTCCGAAGTAAGGATGGACTCTACAATCAGCATGATGTCCGCTTCGATCAGTATCCGCCGGAGTATCTCCTGAGTCACAGCTGTCTCGTAAATGAGCCGCAGGTGTACTTCGAGTTTCACCGGCAGAAGATGGATACACGGGCGGTGCAGCCGAATGCGGCTCATAAGTATCTCGCGGCGCTCGAAAAGACAGGAAAGCTGAGCGCCATCGTGACGCAGAACATCGATGGACTGCATCAGAAGGCGGGCAGTCAGGTGGTGTATGAAATTCACGGCAGTGCACTTCGAAACTACTGCATGCGCTGCGGGAAGACCTATCCTTCGGACTACATTTTCGAATCGAAGGAGCCGATTCCGCACTGCAGCTGCGGCGGTGTGATCCGTCCGGGCATCACCCTCTACGAGGAGAGCCTCCCGGAGACTGCGGTACGAGGCGCGATTCAGGCCATCGCTGCGGCGGATATGCTGATCATCGGTGGCACCTCACTGACGGTATATCCGGCGGCTTCCTATATCCAGTACTTCCGCGGGAAGTATCTCGTGATCATCAATCGGGATGCACTTTCCGTGCGGATGCGTGCCGATACCCTGCTCATCCAGGATAAAATCGGTGAGGTGTTCACGCGACTGGCGGAGCTGCAGGGGCTATAGCAGTCGTAGCATATCCTCCGGGAGCGGTGCGGTCAGTTCGAGGAGCTTCCCGCTGATCGGGTGCCGGAAGCGGAGACGCCAGGAGTGGAGTGGCTGACGGGTGATGAAACGCTCATCCGGATGGTAGAGAAAATCGCCCGGGAGCGGGTGCCCGAGGTACTTCATATGCACACGAATCTGATGGGTACGTCCGGTTTCGAGCTTCAGGCGCAGGAGACTCAGGTCTTTTTCTTCATTATAAGAAAGCAGCAGGCCGTGCGTGACGGCGTAGTCCCCCTGCACGTAGTCGATGCAGCGTTCGATGACGGAATCTTCCTTCCGACCGATTGCTGCGTCGACGGTGAAGTGTAGGCCGAGGACAGGATTCGTCGGATCGAACAGTGCCGGGATGTTCGCAAGGGAGTCTGGAAAGCGGCCATCCAGATTCTGCAGACGGGCGCGCGCATAGACTGGATCTGCGGAACGGTTCAGATAAAGTCCACTCGGAAGCGGGGTGCCGCTTAGTGTGCGGATGCCATCCTGAGGACTTTCTTTAACAGAGCGTGTTTCACACTGGTCGGCGTGCGTGCAGCGGGACACAGTGGATGCCTGTAAAGCAGCCCCTGTATCCGCGCATCGGAAGAGGTCCCGCACATCTCCGGAGGCGATGGCGAGGTACTCGCGCTGGATCGCATGCGCGCGAATCATATCGCCGAGGCGGGCTGCTGCGTGCATGTTCTTCGCGGCGATCAGCAGACCGCTCGTGTCGCGGTCAAGGCGATTCACGATACGGTTCACATAATGCTCGTAGCCGAGGACGTGGTGTGTGTACCAGCAGAGTGCGTTTCCGAGCGTGTGCTCATAGTGCCCCATCGAAGGATGGATCGGAAGCCCGGCCGGTTTATCGACGACCAGGATATCCTCGTCCTCATAGACGATCGACAGCGGGATCTCGGTCTCGACGACATGCGGACTGTCCTCGGTCTCGAGGATGTTGCAGCGAAGCCGATCGCCGGTAGCGAGGACTTCCTTCAGGTAGCTCCGGTGCCCGTTCAGGACGAGCCCGTCGATACCGTCCACCTTCGTTTCCGCTGTGTGGCCAATGCTGACTGGGGAAGCACAGGTGGTCCGGCTGTTCGCATTGGCCGCCGAAACATCGACGAAAGTGTGGATCGTCGCGGTGCTGGCACAGATGCTCTGGTCGTCTGCATTGGCCGCCGGTAGATCGGTGGTGATGTGCTCTGCTGCGCTGAGCGCACGGGTGTTCCGGAGGTGGTAGAGTGTCGTCCGGGAGTAGCCCTCGGAACGAAGAAAAGCCTCCACGGTGTGGCCGTGGAAGCTTTCTGGGATGATATAGTCGATCTGTCGCAGGTTTTCTGCCATAATCTCACTTTCATAGAGGACTGCGGGATGCAGCGAGATACAGTTGCTTTTCTGCCGAAGCGGAAGTGATCCGTGCACGGCAGAAGGTGCTCTGCATGGAAAAGAAGCAAAATCGGATTACTTTTCGCTGCTGAAGTGGAAGGTGTCCTTGAGGCCGAGCCACTTCTGATCCTTATCGGAGAGATTGAGCGGGGTGCCATCCTCGAGGGTGTAGCCTTCGGCACTTGCGGAACCAGGGTAGGTGCCCCGGAGCTGCGGCCACTGGATGTTGATCTCCGGATCGTTCCATGCGAGACCGGACTCATCGCCCGGATGCCAGAAATCGGTGACCTTATAGCAGAACTCAGCGACATCGGAGAGTACCAGGAAACCGTGCGCGAAGCCCTCGGAGATGTAGAACTGCTTCTTGTTCTCCTCGGTGAGCTCGACGCCGTAGTACTGGCCATAGGTCGGGCTGCCTTCACGGAGGTCGACGGCGACGTCGTATACAGAACCCTTGATGACGCGGACGAGCTTGCCCTGCGGGTACTGCTTCTGGAAGTGCAGACCACGAAGAACGCCCTTCGTGGACATGGACTGATTATCCTGAACGAAGACCATGTCGAGGCCGGCCTCGTGCATATCCTTCTGATTATAGGTTTCCATAAAATAGCCACGTGCGTCGCCATGAACGCTCGGCTCGATGACATAAAGGCCTTCAATCGGTGCCTTGGTAACTTTGATCTGTCCCATGATATATCTCCTTACATCTTTATAAGCATGAATCGGTTGTCTGACCGAAGTCGTACCTATTATAAGGCGACGCGACAGAAAAAGCCACAGTGGATTTTCTGACATAACGGTTCAGGCAGTGGGACCCGGAGGGGTGATAACGAAGGCACAGTACTCCGAGACCGGTGAACTCTAAGCCGGGGACCCTATCCTACAGAAAAATAAAAATAATTATTAATTTCACTTGACGAATGCGTGTAAAAGGAGTAATATACGGATAAATCAATAATGGTTATTGATTTTGAGTTCACTGTTTAGGAGAAACGATGAATTATTCAAGACAGCGCGAGGAAGTCCTTGATCAGCTTAGCTGGCATAAGGATCATCCGACAGCGGATGTGATTTTTGCAGAGCTTCGTGACAGGGATCCGAACATCAGCCTGGCGACCGTCTACCGTAATCTGAAGCTTCTCGCGAAGAACGGTACGATTCAGAAGCTGAGCTTCGTATCTGGTGCGGATCACTTCGATCCAAATGCAGAAAAGCATGTGCACTTCGTATGTGACCGCTGTGGCGGCGTCTTCGATGTGCCGATGCCGGAAGCGGATACACTGGATGAAGAGGCAGCACAGCATGTGCCGGGGATCGTCACCGGCCATGATCTGGTATTTCATGGGATCTGTGAGCGGTGCTGTGAAGCAGGCGAAGCGGAGGGATCTGCAGGCGATGCTCTCGGATGATTCAGCGCGAAGAGATGGGGACATGAAGGAAGTGACCGGTGTCCGCGCTCATCGGCAGCGAATGGAGTAAGAACGGATAAACGAAAAATTATGTAGCAGAAGCTGCTCATTTAAAAGGAGAATGAATTATGAAGGTAAAGACTTGGGTATGTTCCGTATGTGGTTATGTTTACAAGGGAGAGGTTCCACCAGAGGAGTGTCCGGTATGCCATGCGCCGGCGGAGAAGTTCGTTGAGCAGGAAGAGGAGATGACCTGGGCGGCAGAGCATGTGATCGGTGTTGCAAGTGATGTTCGCGAGGATATCAAGGAAGACCTGCGCGCAAACTTCCAGGGTGAGTGCACCGAGGTTGGTATGTATCTTGCGATGTCCAGAGCAGCTTACCGTGAGGGTTACCCGGAGATCGGTGAGTACTATAAGACCGCTGCATTTGAAGAGGCTGAGCACGCAGCGAAGTTTGCGGAGCTTCTTGGCGAGGTCGTTTCCCCATCCACGAAGGAGAACCTCACCGTACGTGTCGCTGCAGAGAACGGCGCAACGGCTGGTAAGGTAGACCTTGCGAAGCGTGCGAAGGAGCTGAACCTCGATGCGATCCATGATACCGTTCATGAGATGGCACGTGACGAGGCAAGACATGGTAAGGCCTTTGCCGGTCTTCTCAAGAGATACTTCGGCTAATATAGTAATAAAAACCATGTGAAATGGCGTTGTATATTTTTTAACAAAGGGAGGGCAGAGTCGTTGACGATGCCCTCCTTTTGGTATAAACTACAAGCGATTATGGCTTAAAAGCTTCATTTTAAGCGCTACTGAAACCCCGTGTTTATGTTGAAGGATAGAAATAGAAGGTGGCATTTATGACAGAGAAGAAACCAGTTTTACTGATGATTCTTGATGGATATGGTATCAACCCGAATCCAGAGGGAAATGCAATTGCGATGGCGGATACACCGGTGATGGATCGGCTTGAGAAAGAGTATCCGTTCGTAGAGGGTCAGGCTTCCGGACTGTATGTAGGTCTTCCAGATGGTCAGATGGGTAACTCCGAGGTAGGCCACATGAATATGGGTGCTGGCCGGATCGTTTATCAGGACCTCACGAGAATCACGAAGTCCATCCAGGATGGCGATTTCTTTACGAATCCGGAGCTCGTGGCAGCGGTTGAAAACTGCAAGAAGAATGGCTCCGCACTGAACCTGATGGGTCTCGTTTCAAACGGCGGTGTACATTCTCACCTCGAGCATATCTTCGGTCTTCTCGAGCTTGCGAAGCGTCATGGCTTAACGAAGGTGTATCTCTATGCCTTCCTCGATGGTCGTGATACACCACCAGATTCCGGTAAGGCGTTCCTCGAGGAGGTCGAGGCGAAGATGGCAGAGCTCGGTGTCGGTGAGATCGCGATGATCTCCGGCCGTTACTATGCGATGGACCGTGATAAGAACTACGATCGTGTCGAGAAGGCATACGATGCGATGACGAAGGGGATCGGTCACCACTTCGCGTCCGTATCCGAGGCGATGCAGAGCTCCTATGATGAGAAGGTATACGATGAGTTCGTGGTTCCGTGCGTGATCGAGAAGGAGGGCGCTCCGAGACATATGATTCAGGATGGTGATTCCTGCATCTTCTTCAACTTCCGTCCGGACCGTGCACGTGAGATGACCCACTGCTTCTGTGATGATGAGTTCAGCTTCTTCGAGAGAGGAAAGCGTCTCGATACTACGTTTGTATGCTTCACCGATTATGATGCGACTATCCCGAACAAGCAGATCGCGTTCCCGAAGCAGAGCATCACGAAGACCCTCGGTGAGTATGTTGCATCGCTTGGTTTAAAGCAGCTTCGTATCGCAGAAACCGAGAAGTATGCACACGTTACCTTCTTCTTTAACGGTGGCGTAGAGGAACCGAATGCCGGTGAGGATCGTATCCTCGTTCCGTCTCCGAAGGACGTTCCGACCTACGATCTGAAGCCGCAGATGTCCTGCCCTGAGGTGTGCGAGAAGCTGGTGGAGGCGATCAAGTCCGGGAAGTATGACATGATCATCGCAAACTTCGCAAACCCGGATATGGTCGGTCATACCGGTGTGATTCCAGCGGCTGTAAAGGCCATCGAAGTGGTGGATCATGCCGTCGGAGAGGTTGTAGATGCCATCAAGGAGGTCGGCGGTCAGATGATGATCGTCGCCGATCATGGTAATGCCGATATGATGATCAACTATGAGACCGGCGAGCCATGGACCGCACATACCACGAATCCGGTTCCGTTCATTCTGATCAATTCGAATCCGAACTGGAAGCTTCGTGAGGGTGGCGCACTCTGCGATATCGCACCGACATTGCTCCAGATGATGGAGATCCCGCAGCCGGAGGAGATGAGCGGCAAGTCTCTCATCGTTGAAAAGTAAGCGCTGCTGAGCTGCCGTGCCGTCCGGCTTCGGCCTCACGGCACTGTACAGAGAGTTTGAGGTAAATATATATGAACGTTGGCGTTTCAACTGATTCCGGTAGTGGTATCACACCACAGGAGAGTGCAGAGCTCGGCATCCGTGTCGTTCCGATGCCTTTCCGGATCGATGATCAGGAATATTACGAAAACATCAACCTTACAAGAGAAGAGTTCTTCGAAAAGCTGAAGAATGATCATGACATCGCGACATCGCAGCCGAGTATGGAGGATGTGATGAAGGTCTGGGACGAGCTCCTCGAGACCTGTGACCAGATCGTGCATGTGCCACTGAGCTCGGGACTGTCCGGTTCGACACAGACAGCGATGATGCTGGCGCAGGATGAGAAGTACGAGGGACGTGTATTCGTGCCGGACGATCGTGGTGTATCGGTCGTACAGCGTCAGGCTGCGATCTTTGCGACGGAGCTCGCTGCACACGGCTATGATGGACAGCAGATCTGCGACATCCTGAACCGTGATGCGGAGCAGAACCAGATCTATGTCGGTGTGGATACACTGAAGTACCTGAAGAAGGGTGGACGTATCACACCGGTGGCCGCTGCCATCGGCACACTGCTCCATATCAAACCGGTGCTCGGCATCACAAACGGCGGAAAGCTTGATTCCTATACGAAGGTGCGGACGACCCGTCAGGTGAAGGATGCGATCATCAAGGGACTGAAGAGCGAGCTGGAAGGTCGCCTCGGCGATCCGGAGATGAAGAACTGCTATGTCGCGATCGCCTATACGGATAATCCGGAGCAGGCGGCCGACTTCGCAGAGGAGCTGAAGGAAGCCTTTCCGGATCGACTGAATCCGGAGATCGCTGTTCGACCGCTGTCGCTGCTGATTTCCTGTCACATCGGCCAGGACGGACTGGGTGCAGCCGTCATCGAGCGTCCGGCTGAGCTGAATCCATAAAATAGTATGAAAATGAAAGAGGTCGGACCTTGATGGGTCCGGCCTCTTCTGCTATGATGCTCTTATGAATGTGAAACGACCGCTTCTTCTGATGGCCGTGGTGTATGTACTTGGAGTGTGCGTATCTGCCGGGGAATGTGGTTTCGTTCTGAGAGGGGCTGCGGTGATTCTGTCCGCATGCCTCGTTTTCCATGGGATAAAAAAGAAAACGCTTCGGAAGGGTGCGCTTGCACTCTTATTTGTGCTGTTCCTCGCCGGGGGTCTGCGCTATCGGATGGCAGCCCGCGCATTTCAGCGTTCGGAGGAACGGATCCGTATCTTCAGCGGGATGAAGGTGCGTCTGTGCGGAGAAGTGCAGGAATATACGGAGGCTGCGGGAAAGGCGAAGCTGCGCGTGCGAAACGCGCTGCTGTCGAGTGCGTACGGTGCGCGGGATACGCTGCCGGCTTCGGCCACCGCGGCGCTGCGGGCGCGCTATGATCAGCCGGTTGGGACGATCCTCGTCTACATGGAGACCGGGGATGCAGCGTCGCAGTCTGGAAAGTGGAGCGAGAAGGATCGTACATGTAGGGCGCAGTCACCGTCCGAAAAACAGGACAGGGATCCGACGGCAGATCGGCATCCGGAGGCGTCTCGGCCTCTGCCGGGGGAGCGGATCGAAGTGTATGGGAAGATCTCGCCGGTGGAAGCGCCGCGGAATGAGGGTGTGTTTGATTTTCGTCTGTACTATCGGACGATATCCGTGCAGGGTTCGATGTACGGGACATCCTTCCGGGTGGTCGGAGGGGAGCCGAAGCCTTTTGCAAGGGGGCTGCAGGAGCTCCGACTTCGGATGGGGGATATCCTCGATCAGCTGCTGCCGCCACAGGACGCCGGCATTTACCGTGCACTGCTGACGGGAGATAAATCGGCCATGGATGAGGATATCCGATCCCTCTATCAGGAGAATGGCATCGCCCATATTCTCGCGGTTTCCGGCCTGCATCTGTCGATTCTGGGCCTCGGTGTCTATGAGCTGCTGCGGCACTTCGGCAGAAGTAAGGCCGCATCCGGCAGCGTCGCAGCTCTTCTGATCATATCCTACGGGATTCTGACGGGCTGCTCCGGCTCGGCTCTCCGGGCAGTGCTGATGCTGCTTCTACGCTTTCTCGCTGCTGCCGTCGGACGGAGCTATGATATGCTGACGGCGATGGCCGCGGCCGCACTCTTTCTCCTGTGGAAGGAGCCGTTCATGCTTTTCGGTGCAGGCTTCCAGCTGAGCTTTCTTGCGGTACTCGCCATCGGCCTCTGTCATGTCCTCCCGGCACCGAAGCATCCGCTCCTCGAGGGCCTGTGGCTCTCCTTTTATCTGCAGCTCCTGACGCTGCCGGTGATTCTGTTTCACTATTTCCGCTTTCCGCTCTACGGGATCTTCCTGAATCTCATCGTACTTCCACTGATGGGCTGCGTGATCTACAGTGGCGTTTTCGCTGTCGGGCTCTTCGGACTGTCAGAGAAGCTCGCGACCATCGCCGTCGGTGGTGGACACTGGATACTTCGCCTGTATACGCTCCTCTGTACGCACTGCGCAGCACTTCCGTACAGCTCCCTGCTGCTCGGTCGACCGTCGATGCACAGTATCCTTCTTTACTATACAGCGCTCAGCGTTGTGACATGGGCGCTCGCGGAACGGCATGCAGCCGAACACGTCGGGCAGCAGCGTGTCCGGCGGTATCCTGTGCAAACGGAGATTCCGGTCCGGGAAAGCTCCGTATCGCAGAGCAGAAGGTCTCGATGGGTACAGCAGCTCTGCGAAAATATAAACATACTGCCGGATCCTGGGAAGCTGGCGTGTCGACTGCCACTCCCCTGCATCGTGCTGCCGTTGATTCTTTCGATGCTGTGCCTTCCGGCGAAGCAGCCGCAGGGGCTCGAGATCACGGCACTGGATGTCGGACAGGGGGATGGCTTCATCCTGCGAAATCAGGGACTGGTGATGAGTGTGGATGGTGGTTCGACGAGTGACCAGCGCCTCGGGGAAAATGTACTCGTCCCGTATCTCGAGTCACAGGGAATCGGGCACATCGATCTCGCGCTGATTACGCACTGTGATGCGGATCACTATTCTGGAATACAGTATCTTCTTGAGGAGGAGCCGAAGATGAGCATCGGAGAGCTGTTGCTGCCACGGGTGGCCATGCAGGATGCGCGTTATGATGCGCTTCGAGATGCAGCGGCTGCACGGGATGTGCGGATCCGGTACTTCGGACAGGGCGACTGTATTGACCTCGGAGAAGTGGAGATACGCGGATACTATCCGGCGGGGACGGAGAGGCTGGAGGCCGCGAACGATCACTCGATCGGGATGCTGCTGCGCGCGCCGGATTTTCAGATGCTGTTTACGGGGGATATGGACGAGGACTGTGAGCGACAGATGCTCGCGGCACTGTGGGAGGCCGATGCAGGCTACCCGAAGATCGATGTGCTGAAGGCGGGGCATCACGGCAGCCATACGAGCAGCTCGGAGGCATTCCTCGCCGCGCTCCGCCCGGACTATGCGATTCTCAGCTACGGCGTCGGAAACGATTACGGACACCCGCATGCAGAAACGCGGGAGAGGCTGCGACGCTACGACGTAAAGATGCTCGAGACCGGCGTGATGGGGGAAATCAGGATAACAGTTTCGTCAGAGGCCCTCCGAGACCTCTGATATAAACAGAAATTAAGAAACCCTGCGGTGGGTTAACCGCAGGGCTTTGTGAGTAACGTTACTTACAAATATTTATTTTCAAGAACGACTTGAAAAAGCAGAAATCCTGTACATGATTTCTGTGCGCTTCGCGCAATCAGTTCATGGAAGCGACAGCCTTTGAGATGTGAGCAACCTTTCTGGAAGCGTTGTTAGCCTTATAGATGCCCTTGCTGTGTGCCATGCAAATCTTCTTCTGAGCCATCTTCAGAGCATCCTGAGCTGCTGCCTTATCGCCAGACTCAACTGCTGCGTATACTCTCTTGATGTATGTCTTAACCTCAGAACGAATAGCCTTGTTACGCTCGTTTCTAGCCTGAGCTACAAGAATTCTCTTCTTTGCGGACTTAATGTTTGCCATTGTGAAATCTCCTTTCCTTCAAATATCGTGTGGAGATCCGTCGGATCTCGGCGCTTTCAAATACCGGACACGGACAGTTTGAAAACACGCTAAACTATCATATATAAAACCCCCGCCGGTGTCAAGCTGAAAAGCACGTTTTTTCAGTCTCTCACGCGGACTACGTGTAACAGTTCAGATCGGCAGGAGACCCGGAGGGGGCGGCAATGGAGGCACAGTACTCCGAGACCGGTTCAATCTAAGCCGAGGCCCCTTAGCTGAACTGTGACATTCTGTTGGCAAAAGATGCAGGAGTATGTTAGTATATTTCCACGGAAAATACAAGAATCCGGGAACTGTCCCGGAAATTATATTTATATAGGTAGGAACATGGCAGACATCACAAACATCGATCAGAGTAAAATCAGAAACTTTTGCATCATCGCGCATATCGATCATGGTAAATCGACGCTGGCCGACCGGATCATCGAGAAGACGGGTACGCTGACGGCGCGTGAGATGCAGTCACAGGTGCTCGACAACATGGATATCGAGCGTGAGCGTGGCATCACGATCAAGTCACAGACGACGCGTATCGTCTATAAGGCACAGGATGGTGAGGAGTATATCTTTAATCTCATCGATACCCCGGGCCACGTCGACTTCAACTATGAGGTATCCCGTTCACTGGCAGCCTGTGATGGTGCGATTCTGATCGTCGATGCGACGCAGGGCATCCAGGCGCAGACGCTGGCAAACACCTATCTGGCGCTGGATCATGATCTCGAGATCCTTCCGGTGATCAATAAGATCGATCTTCCGTCGGCCGATCCGGATCGTGTGGCGGAGGAAATAGAGGATATCATCGGCATCGAGGCACATGATGCGCCGCGTATCTCGGCGAAGACCGGTGAAAATGTGGAGGAGGTCCTGGAGGCCATCGTGAAGAAGCTGCCGGCACCGACCGGCTCGAAGGAAAAGCCGCTGCAGGCGCTGATCTTCGACTCCCTCTATGATAACTACCGTGGTGTTATCATTTTCTGTCGAATCAAGGAGGGCACGGTGAAGGTAGGTACCCGCATCCGTCTGATGGCGAGCGGTGCCGCCTTCGATGTAACCGAGGTCGGGTATTTCGGACCGGGCCGCTTCATCCCGTGTCCGGAGCTGAGTGCCGGTATGGTCGGTTACATCACAGCGTCGATCAAGGATATCCGTGATACCCGTGTCGGTGATACGGTGACCGATGATCGGAATCCGGCGGCAGAACCGCTGCCGGGCTATAAGCAGGTGCAGTCGATGGTATACTGTGGTATCTATCCGGCTGATACGATGAAGTATCCGGATCTCCGGGATGCCCTGGAAAAGCTGCAGCTGAACGATGCGGCACTTCAGTATGAGCCGGAGACCTCGCAGGCGCTCGGCTTCGGTTTCCGCTGCGGCTTCCTGGGCCTTCTGCACCTCGATGTCGTACAGGAGCGTCTGGAGAGAGAGTATGATCTCGACCTGGTGACGACGGCACCTTCGGTTGTCTACCATGTGTATAAGACCGACGGCACGATGATGGAGCTTTCGAACCCGGCGAACCTTCCGGATCCGTCTGAGATCGATCATATCGAAGAGCCAGTGGTCGATGTGGAGATCATGGTGACCCCGGAATTCATGGGTGCCATCATGCAGCTCTGCCAGGATCGTCGTGGCGTGTATAAGAGTACCGAGTACATCGAGGCGAACCGTGCGATTCTCAAGTATGAGATGCCGCTCAATGAGATCATCTATGATTTCTTCGATGCGATCAAGTCCCGTTCAAAGGGCTATGCATCCTATGATTATGAGCTCAAGGGCTACCAGACCTCGAAGATGGTGAAGCTTGATATCATGGTCAACCGTCAGGTCATCGATGCACTGAGCTTCATCGTTCATAAGGACTCGGCGTATGAGCGTGGAAAGAAGATGTGCGAGAAGCTGAAGAATGAGATTCCGCGTCAGCTTTTTGAAATTCCGCTGCAGGCGTCGATCGGTGGACAGATCGTCGCTCGTGAGAACATCCGCGCGATGCGAAAGGATGTCCTCGCGAAGTGCTATGGCGGTGATATCTCCCGTAAGAAGAAGCTGCTCGAGAAGCAGAAGGAAGGTAAGCGCCGGATGCGTCAGTTCGGTAATGTCGAGATCCCGCAGAGTGCGTTTATGTCGGTACTGAAGCTCGATTCAGAATAAAATGTGATGGCGCAGGCCGTGGCCCCGGAGGGCCAGCAGCAGAAACACAGTACGCCGAGCTCGGAAGGCTCTAAAATCCCATCCATAAGAAGTACTAAGCCCTCTGCAATCACTGAGTTTTCTTTATGAAAACTCAGCGTTGCAGAGGGGGCTAAGGAAAAATGCTCTAAGTACTTCTAATGGATGGGATTTTGACTCTTCACGACCTCTTTGTATGGTTTCTGCTGTCGGCCCTCCGGGGCCGCAGCCTGTGTTATAACAGACATGAGTATTTTGTGTGCTTTTTGATTTGCATTCATTTTTTTCGAGGACTATACTAACTCTAATCATGACGAGATGTCATAGCGAAAGGAGATACAGACAATGGCGAAGAAAGACCTTGACTGGGGAAATATCGGTTTCAGCTATCGTGTAACCGATAAGAGATATGTATCAAACTGGAAGGATGGAAACTGGGATGAGGGTGCCCTGATCTCGGATCCGAACGTGACCTTAAATGAGTCAGCCGGCATGCTTCAGTACTGCCAGCAGGTATTCGAGGGTATGAAGGCATATACCTGGGAGGATGGCTCGGTCGTATGCTTCCGTCCAGACCTCAATGCGGACAGAATGTATACGTCGGCACAGCGTATCGAGATGCCGCCGTTCCCGAAGGATCGTTTCCTCGATGCCATCGATCAGGTCGTAAAGGGAAACCTCGACTGGGTACCGCCATATGGCTCCGGTGCATCCCTTTACCTTCGTCCATATGAGTTCGCAACCGGTGTTGTCATCGGTGTAAAGCCGGCGGATGAGTATCAGTTCAGAGTATTTGCAACTCCGGTAGGACCATACTACAAGGGTGGCGCAACGCCGATCGCTATCCAGGTTTCGGATTTCGACCGTGCAGCACCTCATGGAACCGGTGCGGTAAAGGCTGGCCTCAACTATGCGATGAGCTTACACTCTTCTGTGCTTGCGCATAAGGCAGGCTTTGCGGAGAACCTCTACCTCGATGCAGCGACCAGAACCTATGTTGAGGAGACCGGTGGGTCCAATGCAATCTTCGTCGATGCAGATGGCAAGCTGGTTGTTCCGAAGTCACCGTCGATCCTTCCGTCCATCACCAGACGTTCGATCGTGTACATCGCAGAGCATTATCTCCACCTGACGGTCGATGAGCGTCCAGTGAAGTTCGAGGAGATCAAGGGCTTCAAGGAGTGCGGTCTCTGCGGTACTGCAGCGGTTATTTCTCCGGTTGGTAAGATCGTAAACCACGAGGAGGTCATCGACCTTCCATCCGGTATGGAGAAGGCCGGCGAAGTCATCGGCGAGCTCTACGCAACCATCACCGGTATCCAGAGCGGCAAGATCGAAGCTCCGGAGGGCTGGATCCGTCACATCTGCTGATCGCGGACACCACTGAAATAATTAACTGGAAGTCAGTAAAAAGGAAACCGGAGGACTGTCTCCGGAAACCTTTAAGCTGAGGACGTGAAAAAACAGAATCGGACCTTTTAGAGGCAGTTAGACATTTTTCCTAAGCACCCTCTGCAACGCGGAGTTCCCATCAAGGGAACTCCGTCGATTGCAGAGGGCTTACTGCCTCTTAAAGGTCCGATTCTAGTTTTTTCCGCCGCAGGCGACCAGATTTTCGGAGACCGCCCTCCGGTTTTTTAGTCCAGCAGGAAATCACTTAAGATGAAATTCGAGACGTCCATACCGCGCTCGGAAAAACGGTAGCGGTAGCCTTCGTGGATCAGAAGGCCTTCGTCGGTGTAGCGTTGCAGCTGCTCGCCGAAGACGGAATGAATATCGACCTGGAAGCGGGTCTTGAACTCGACCTCGGAGATACCAGCGGTGCGGCGAAGCCCGAGAAACATAAACTCCTCCATCTGATCCTGCACGCTCTGTGTTTCATGCTCCGCGTGCAGTGTCGGGCAGCCCTGCCGAAGTTCTGAAGCCATGTCGAGTGCGAGGTACTGCGGAAAGCTTCGGAGATTGCTCCAGCGTTCGCCCTGGAAGCAGGAGGCAGCACCGAGACCGAAGCCGAGGTAAGGGATACCGGACCAGTAACCGTAGTTATGCCGGCATTCGTAGCCCGGCTTTGCATAGTTCGAGACCTCGTAGCGCTGGTAGCCGTAGCGCTCCGTCATCTCGCGGGTCAGCGCGTCGATGGCGGCCTGCGTATCCTCTGAAGGAAGTGCCAGCGTACCGGCCTCCTGCATTGCCCGAAACGGCGTCCCGTCCTCGACGATGAGGTTATAGATCGAGACATGCTCAGGCTTCAGCATGAGCACATGGCGGAGCGTCTCGCGCCAGGACTTCTCGGTCTGCCCCGGGATCTCGTCGATGAGGTCGATGTTGATGTTTCGGAAGCCCTCCATCCGCGCACTCTGGTAGCACTTCAGGAAGTCCTCGAAGAGGTGGAGACGGCCGAGGGTGCGGAGCTCGTCGTTGTCGGCGGACTGGAGACCGATGGACAGACGGTTGATGCCGGCGTCGCGGTAGGCCGCAAATTTATACGCGATGGTCGAGGCCGGGTTACACTCGATGGTGATTTCGGCGCTCGGACGGACGGTATAGAAGCGGCGGATGTAATACATGATGCGTGAGATGTACTTTGGATCCAGCAGTGACGGGGTGCCGCCACCGATGAAGATGGTCGAGATCTCGTAGTTCGTCGCCAGTGCGGCGCTTTCCCGAATCTCTGCACAGAGCTGATCGATGTAGGGTCCGTGTTCCGTTTCTTTCATCGGAAAGGAGAGGAAATCGCAGTAATTGCACTTTCGTGCGCAGAATGGGATGTGGATGTACAGCTCGAGCTGCTGATGGTCGTTTGAATCGATAATCTTGTTGTCCAGCATGGTTTTCTCCTGAAAAATCTAAAGAATAATGTAACATAAGCGCCGGATTTCTGCAATTCACGTTCATGCGCATAACAGCCATACAAAAAAGACATGCGCGCGCATGTCCTATTCTCCTTGCAATCTTTCCTTTGAAGGGGTATGATCATACACATATTTTTTGTTGGGAGAACGCGGCCTTTTTGCACGCTTTCATGCGTTGCCTCGAAAAAGAACGGCGGACTTCCTGTATTAAAGAGAGGTAAGAAAGATGACAGTAGCACAGATCGGAATGATGGTAGCCATGGTCCTGTACCTGGTCGGCATGCTCTTCATCGGATTCAAGGTATCCGATAAGAATGCGACGGCGGGGGACTTTTTCCTGGGCGGTCGTTCCCTGGGCCCCTTTGTGACGGCGATGTCGGCAGAGGCGTCGGATATGTCCTCCTGGCTGCTCATGGGCCTTCCGGGCCTCGCGTATCTCAGCGGCATCTCGGATCCGGGCTGGACCGCCATCGGTCTCGCACTCGGTACCTATATCAACTGGCTCGTCGTTGCGAAGCGTATCCGTATCTATACCGAGGTCAATGACTCCATCACGATTCCGGAGTTCTTCTCAAACCGTTATAATGACCGGAAGAAGATCCTGACCCTGATTGCGGCGGTGGTGATCGTTATTTTCTTTATCCCGTATACGGCGTCCGGCTTTGCTGCCTGCGGTAAGCTCTTCGGCAGTCTCTTCGGTGCAGACTATCATGTGGCGATGATCGCGAGTGCCTTCGTCATCGTCGGCTACACTTCCCTCGGCGGATTCCTCGCAGCGTCAACTACGGACTTCATCCAGAGCATCGTCATGTCGCTCGCACTTCTGATCGTCCTCGTCTTCGGTGTGCACAGAGCGGGTGGTTTCGCGGCCGTTCTCCAGAACGCATCTGGACTCAGTGGCTACCTCGATATGCTGCTGGTGTATGATCCGACGAGCGGGACCTCCAGCCCATACAGTCTCATCACCATCGTTTCGACGCTGGCATGGGGCCTCGGCTACTTCGGTATGCCGCATATCCTGCTTCGCTTCATGGCGATCGGTGATGATAAGAAGCTGAAGCTCTCGAGACGGATCGCGTCCGTATGGGTGGTGATCTCGATGAGCGTGGCGATCTTCATCGGTATCGTCGGCCTCGGTATGACGGCGGCTGGCGCGATCCCGAGCCTCGGCGGCAACCAGTCGGAGACCATCATCGTCGAGATCGCGAAGCTGCTTGCAACCCATGGCGTCCTGCCGGCACTGATCGCTGGTGTCGTCCTGTCCGGTATTCTGGCATCGACCATGTCGACCGCGGATTCACAGCTGCTTGCAGCGTCGAGCTCCATCGCAAACGATATTCTGACTGATGTACTGCACATTCATCTCGATGAGAAGCAGCTTCTGTACGTGGCGCGTGTCTGCCTCCTGATGATCGCCGGCCTTTCCATCGGTATCGCATGGAATCCGGACAGCTCGGTTTTCCAGATCGTATCCTTCGCATGGGCGGGCTTCGGTGCTTCCTTCGGACCGGTCGTTCTCCTCGCACTTTTCTGGAGACGCTCTAACAAGTATGGTGCGACCGCCGGTATGATCGCGGGTGGGTTCATGGTCTTCTTCTGGAAGTACAGCATCCGTCCGCTGGGTGGTCTCTGGAACATCTATGAGCTGCTTCCGGCCTTCCTTGTGGCGATTCTCGTGAACATCCTCGTGAGCCTCGCGACGCCGGCACCGAATGCGGAGGTGACCGCGGACTATGATGAGGTTCAGAAGCGCATTCGGAACCACTGATTCAGCATTCCATAAATTGAGACTGGGCCAATGCTTCTGTCGTGCTATAATGGTGGCACGCGAGGCATTGGCCTTGTTTTGTATTCGGAAAATGAAACGGGACAGGATGATGTGACGTCGGAGGCATTGGCCTCCATACAGGGAGAGAAAAGGAACGATGGCGTACGGGAAGAAAGAGTCGAAAACGGAATATCTGGCACTGAATGAGGATCTGAAGGCGCTTCGCTTTCGGCCCTGCTACCTGCTCTACGGTTCGGAGGAGTACCTGAAGCTTTCTTATAAGAAGCAGTTCCGTGCGGCCTTCGGCGGCGAGGAGGGGATGGCCTATACGTTTTATGATGGTGCACCGGATGTGCAGGAGCTGATCGATCTTCTGAATACGATTCCGTTTACCTTCGGAGAGAACACGGGGCGGCTCGTGATCATCAGCGGCAGTGAATGGTTCAAGAAGCCGGCACCGGAGAAGCTGCTGCACTATCTCGAGGATAGCGCGCACTATCCGGATACGGCACATCTCATGTTCATCGAGGGTGAGATCGATAAGCGCAGTAAGCTCTATAAGCTCGTGCAGAAGAACGGCTTCGCCTGTGAGCTCGGGGAGCAGGACCGCGCACAGCTCGGTCGCTGGGCGGCGCGGTATCTTACGATGGCGGGGAAGAAGATCCGGAATTCGACGATGGAGCTTTTCCTCGATAAGACCGGCACCAGCATGGATAACATCGCTTCAGAGATGGAGAAGCTGATCGCCTATACTGGTGTGCGGGACGTCATCGAGGACAGTGATGTCGAGGCGATCTGCTCGCAGAATGTCGAGGATCGTGTGTTTGACATGGTGTCTGAGATGGGACTCGGGCATACGAAGAAGGCGCTTCAGTACTACCGGGATCTGCTGACGTTGCAGGAGGCACCGATGCGTCTTTTGCATCTCATGCGCCGGAACTTCAATCAGCTGCTGCTCGCACGTGAGGCGATGGACAGGGATATGAGCGCCCAGGAAGCGGCGGCGTATGTCGGTGTGAGTCCGTGGATCTACCGGAAGCTCACGGATCAGGCGCGGCAGTACTCACGCCATGGTATCGAGGACTATATCCGACGCTTCTATGAATATGATGAAGCCATCAAGAGTGGGAATCTGACGGACCAGATGGCCGTCGAGCTGTTGCTCACCACGTAAGACCGACAGAAAAACGTAAGTTGACGGTTTTTCAGATCTGTATTATGGTTCTTATAGTAATCGTGCACAAAGTGGGAGATTTCTGTGGAAAAAACACAGTTTCTACCTGAAAAGTGCACCCGACTCCCTTATTTTCAGGAGGAAAAGGATGAAAAAGAATCATGTGTGGAGGACGCTTCTGACCCTCTGCCTCGCCACCTGCTTTGCGATACCTGCATGGGCGGAAGCGCAGGTCGGTCCGGCATGGGTGGATGGCGTTTCCATCAGTGAGCTGAGTCAGTCGACTTATTACACAGGCACGATGAACCCGCAGGATACAACGACGACAGATGGTGCAGAAAGGCCGGTTCTGGTGACCGCGCGAAGCGGACGCAAGGGAAAAAGTACCACCACGCCGGCTGCGGAGAGCACGACCGTGACGACAGGGACAGCGTCATCTGCAGAGAGCCCGGCGCCGGTTGCGAATGCTTCTTCAGGAAGCGCGATCGCGACGACGGCAGCAGCGGGCAGCGCGACGGATCCGTCCACAGCACTGCAGGAGAAACTGGCGGCAGAGCAGGCGGAGGCAGCGGACCTGGCGGCACAGATCGCACAGGAGGAAGCAGCGGGGAGCGTCGGTACGCGTACAGGCGAAACACCGATCGGGGCCGTCGTGACCGAGGAGTCCACGAAGTATACGAAGGGCAGCTCCCTCGGCATCTTCCAGATCACCGGCTACTACGGAAATGGAAAAACCAATTCCGGCACCTGGCCGAAGGCAGATCATACGATCGCGGCGGATACGACCATCCTGCCGATGGGGACGAAGGTTTTCATTCATCATACGGTGTATACGGTTGAGGATATCGGCAGTGCCGTGAAGGGAAATCTGATTGATATCTACTACAACAGCTACGAAGAAGCCTTCGGTGTGACCGCCCTCGGACACCGTTTCGCAGAGGTTTTCGTGGCCGTTCCGAAGAGCTGAAGCGGGACATCGATCTCCTCGCGGATGCACGAAACAGGCGCTGAGATTCGTCCCGATACAGCTGCCGGAGCAAGACGAAACAGGGGGTGTTTTCATCCGTTTATTTCGGTCTTGAAGAGGACGCGGGAAGCGAAAAAACAGTAAAATAAAGACTTGAAAAAAGTGAAAAATCACACGCAAATGCGTGATTTTTCACTTTTTTAATTCTTACGATCTTATAAACTTTTTATAATCACACACTCGACTCTCCGATGAAATAATGCGCAGTCATACGCGTATAAGCGTATGACTGATAGATGAGGGGCTTGACAATTTTTTGGATTTGTCCGTATACTTTCGTGCGTTGAGCTCGCTCCGATCCGGAGCTCTTCGTTCATGCCGGTTCATGTGAGAAAAAACGGAAAGAGAAGTTAGAGACACCGGCGCATACACAGGAGGTTATTTTGAGTTTAAATCTACAGAAGCAGAGAGGTATGATCGGGAAGATGACGATGCTCATCGTACTGATGATTCTTACGATGGCGATGTCCATGCGTACGTATGCAGATGAGAGCGCAAGCTCCGGCGTTTATGCATCTCAGAGCCTGGGCAATGTACTTTTCTTCAATACCAGCACCAACCCACACTTCACCACCGTACAGGAAACGTATGCTGCACAGGCAGTAGAAGAAGCGAAGCAGAAGCAGCAGGCGACACCGTTGTCGGGACAGACGGTGTCGATCGATGGCCGGCAGGCGACGCCGCTGGGGCGCTTCAAGCTGACAGGCTATTGCCCGTGCGCCAGATGCTCCGAGGGCTATGGTACACGTACCGCGACCGGCGCACGTGCGACCGCCGGCAGGACGGTTGCAGTCGACCCACGCGTGATTCCATATGGCACGCATCTTCTGATCAACGGCCATGAGTACGTCGCAGAGGACTGTGGCGGTGGAGTGCGTGGGGCACACATCGATGTGTTTTATAACACCCATGCGGAGGCGCGAAACATACTTGCGTATGCCGACGTATACGTCCTTCCGTAAGCGCCCTCGATTCGACGGAATTTAAAAAACAGAATATCGTGAAGAAGGGGAGCTGGCCATAGCGGTCGGCTCCCTTTCTTCACGATTTTTTCACAAATTCATCGAGGCTAATCCTTGACATCATTCCAAAATCGAGTAATATAGCAAATAGATGTTAGCACTCCGATATTTCGAGTGCTAACAGGCAAAGAGGAGGTGGCAGAGATGGAGCTGGATCAGCGTAAGGTGGTCATCCTTACAACGATTATTAAAAACTATCTGGAGACCGGTGAACCGGTCGGCTCGCGTACGATCAGCAAGTATTCCGGACTCAGCCTTAGTTCTGCTACGATCCGTAACGAGATGAGCGACCTCGAGGAAATGGGCTACATCATGCAGCCGCATACCTCCGCCGGTCGTATCCCGAGTGATAAGGGATACCGCTTCTATGTCGATCAGCTGATGGAGCATCATCAGCATGAAATCGATGATGTGAAAACGGAGATGTTCGAGAAGGTCGATAAGCTGGAGACGACCCTGAAGCAGCTCGTAAAGAACCTGGCACAGGATACTAACTACGCTGCGGTGGTCACCGAGCCGTCGATCCATACGAATAAGATCAAGTTCATCCAGACGTCGATCGTGGATGCGAGAAGAGTGCTTCTCGTCATCATGATGCAGGGCAACATCGTTCGAACCGCAACGGTGATGCTGAGCGGACAGGATGAGCTGGACTTTAACCGTATGCTGAGTATCAACATGCTCCTGAACGACACACTGGATGGCCTGAGTGGTGAAGAAATCACCGAGGGGCGGATCGGACAGATCCTCGCCCGGACACAGCATAAGGATGCAGTGGGTGCGATCCTTCAGGCGATCATCAGCATACTGGATATCCGATCCGGGGATGCACGCATCTATACGTCCGGTGCTACGAATATTTTCAAGTATCCGGAGCTCACGGAGTCGGACAATGCTTCCCGCCTCATCAATGCCTTCGAATCGAAGGTCGAGCTCGCCGAGCTGGTCCATGAGGTGCAGGGAAACGAGCCGGAAAAGAAAAATCAGATTCAGGTATACATCGGCAGTGAATCACCGATGGAAAACATGGCGGACTGCTCCGTGGTCACCGCAAATTATGAGCTCGGTAACGGGCTTCGAGGAACGATCGGTGTGATCGGGCCGAAACGCATGGATTACGAAAAAGTGCTGGAGGTTCTCTCGAAGATTCAGGGAGAGATGGATCAGGCATTTCGTTCATAGAGATGTACAGAGAATGAACGGAACATCCGGACAGGATGTGATAGGAGGTTATCTTGATAGACGAAGAGTTAAAGAAGTCTTCCGAGGAGCAGGGCACCGAGGAGACAAATGCAGGAAAGACGGCGGAGCAGGAAGCTCCGGCAGCAGATGCTGTGAAGGATACAGAAACGACGGAGAGCGATGCAAAGGATGCCGGAGAGGCAGAGAATGCAGAGCAGAGTGCGTCAGCTGAAGCTTCGGATGCAGACACCGAAAAGCTGAAAAAGAAGTATGAGGACGCGCTGGCAGAGCAGAAGGATAAGTACATCCGCCTCTATGCCGAGTTCGATAATTACCGTAAGCGGACCGAGAAGGAGAAGTCACAGAACTTCGACTTCGGTGCACGCGAGGTCATCGAGAAGCTGCTTCCAGTGGTCGATAATTTCGAGCGTGCGCTCGGTACCGTGGATCCGGAGGATGAGGGCGACGCCTTTACGAAGGGCGTACGTGGTATCTATAAGCAGCTCGAAAAGATGCTTGAGGACCTCGATGTAAAGGTCATTCCGGCAGAAGGCGAGAAGTTCGATCCGAATCTGCACAACGCCGTGATGACCGATACCGAAAGTGATGCCGAAGAGGATACGATCACCCAGGACCTGATGAAGGGCTATACCTACAAGGGCCAGGTGGTTCGTCACTCGATGGTCAAGGTTAAAAAATAAAGTATGTTCATTCCGCCGGGAAACCGGCGTTTGAAGCACCTTCACCAGAGCGCGGAAGCAATCCGGTGATGGCAAGTAGATAGATTACAAGTTTTTATAATTTCGTTTTAGATAAAGGAGATATTGTTATGGGAAAGATTATTGGTATTGACTTAGGTACGACAAACAGCTGTGTAGCTGTTATGGAAGGTGGTAAGCCGACCGTCATCGCAAACGCAGAGGGTATGAGAACAACCCCGTCTGTCGTTGCTTTTACAAAGAATGGTGAGCGTCTCGTCGGTGAGCCTGCAAAGCGTCAGGCCGTCACCAACGCAGATCGTACCATCTCTTCCATCAAGAGACATATGGGTTCAGACTATAAGGTAAGCATCGACGGTAAGGACTATACCCCGCAGGAGATTTCTGCGATGATCCTCCAGAAGCTGAAGGCAGATGCAGAGGCATACCTCGGTGAGAAGGTAAGCGAGGCAGTCATCACGGTTCCGGCATACTTCAATGATGCACAGCGTCAGGCAACCAAGGATGCCGGTAAGATCGCCGGCCTCGATGTAAAGCGTATCATCAACGAGCCGACCGCAGCTGCACTTGCATACGGCCTCGATGAGGGCGACGAGCAGAAGGTTATGGTATATGACCTCGGTGGTGGTACCTTCGATGTATCGATCATCGATATCGGTGACGGTGTCATCGAGGTTCTTTCAACCAACGGTGATACCCGCCTCGGTGGTGATGACTACGATGCACGTATCCAGAACTGGATGATCGAGGAGTTCAAGAAGGCAGAGGGCGTCGACCTCAGCCAGGATAAGATGGCCGTTCAGAGACTGAAGGAAGCCGCTGAGAAGGCAAAGAAGGAGCTTTCTGCTTCGACCACCACGGAGATCAACCTTCCGTTCATCACGGCAACCGCAGAGGGCCCGAAGCACCTCGATATGACGCTTACGAGAGCGAAGTTTGAGGAGCTGACCGCAGACCTCACTGAGAGAACCGCTGTTCCGGTACAGAATGCACTTCGTGATGCAGGTATGACGGCCGCAGAGCTTTCAAAGGTTCTTCTCGTCGGTGGTTCGACGCGTATGCCGGTTGCACAGGAGAAGGTAAAGCAGCTGACCGGTAAGGAGCCGAGCAAGACCCTGAACCCGGATGAGTGCGTAGCTATCGGTGCGGCGATCCAGGGTGGTAAGCTCGCCGGTGATGCCGGTGCCGGTGATGTTCTTCTTCTCGATGTAACACCGCTGACACTTTCCATCGAGACCCTCGGTGGTGTGGCAACACCGCTCATCAAGAGAAATACAACCATTCCTACCCATGCTTCTCAGGTATTCTCTACCGCAGAGGATAACCAGACCGCTGTAGACATTCATGTCGTACAGGGTGAGCGTGAGTTCGCAAGAGATAACAAGACCCTCGGCCAGTTCCGTCTGGATGGTATTCTCCCGGCACGTCGTGGCGTTCCGAAGATCGAGGTATGCTTCGATATCGATGCGAACGGTATCGTAAATGTATCCGCGAAGGATCAGGGTACCGGTAAGGAGCAGCACATCACCATCACCTCCGGTTCGAATATGAGCCAGGATGATATCGATAAGGCCGTAAAGGAAGCTGCTCAGTATGAGGCAGCCGACAAGGAGAAGAAGGAAGCCATCGAGACCAGAAATGGTGCAGATTCCATCGTCTTCCAGACCAAGAAGGCACTGGAAGAGGTTGGTGATAAGGTTTCTGCTTCCGATAAGTCTCAGGTTGAGGCGGATCTGAAGGCACTCGAGGATGTCCTCGCAGCAAATCCGCTCGAGTCCATCACGAAGGACGGCGCAGAGAAGATCAAGGCTGCACAGGAGACCCTGATGAAGTCTTCGCAGTCCCTGTTCTCAAAGGTGTATGAGCAGTCACAGGCTGCCGGTGCAGCAGGTCAGGCTGGCCCTCAGGGCGCAGCAGATCAGGGTGCAGCAAACAGCAACCCGGATGACAACGTAGTGGATGGCGATTTCAAGGAAGTTTAATTCCTGAAAGACATACGGAAAGCCTCCGGCGCATGCGCCGGAGGCATACGTTCGTCTTGTGAGAAAGAAAATCAGCAGGAGATAGAAACACATGGCAGAAAAGCGTGATTACTATGAAGTCCTCGGCGTGGATAAAAACGCAGATGACGCAACGATAAAGAAGGCATTCCGTAAGCTTGCCAAGAAGTACCATCCGGATGCGAATCCAGGTGATAAGGAGGCGGAAGCCAGATTTAAGGAATGCAACGAGGCCTATGCAGTTCTTTCGGATCCGGAGAAGAGAAAGGCGTATGACACCTATGGCCATGCAGCCTTCGATCCGAACTCGGCAGCTGGTCAGAGTACAGGCTATGGTGGCTTCGACTTCGGTGGCATGGACTTCTCCGATATTTTCGGAGACCTGTTCGGCTTCGGCGGTCGTGGGGGATTCTCCTCCTATGGCGGTGCCAGTCGAGGAAACCAGCCGACCCGTGGTCAGTCGATCCGTACGAGTGTTCGTGTCAGCTTCGACGAGGCCATCAAGGGCTGTAAGAAGAACATCAAGATCCGGTATAAGGATACCTGCCCGAAGTGTAATGGTACGGGCGCGAAGCCGGGCACACAGCCGGAGACCTGTTCGAAGTGCGGCGGCCGTGGACAGGTGGTGATGACACAGCAGAGCATGTTCGGTACGGTGCAGCAGGTGGTGACCTGTCCGGACTGCCATGGCTCGGGTAAGATCATCAAGGAAAAGTGTCCGGACTGCCGTGGCGAGGGCTACATCGCGACGGAGAAGAACATCGAGCTGACGATCCCGGCCGGTATCGATGATGGACAGACCTTGCGCCGTTCCGGTGGCGGTGATCCGGGAACCAATGGCGGTCCGAGAGGTGATCTTCTCGTCGATGTCGCGGTTTCCCAGCATCCGTTCTTCAAGCGACAGGGTACGAATATCTACTCGACCGAGGAGATCAGCTTCGCGACCGCGACACTCGGCGGTACGAAGGTGATCAAGACCGTGGATGGTCCGGTGGAGCTGAAGATCAAGCCGGGCACCCAGTCGGATACGAAGACGAGACTGCGTGGCAAGGGTGTACCGAGCCTGAGCAACCCGAATCTTCGAGGCGATCAGTATGTGACGATCGTCGTCAATATTCCGACGAAACTGAATAAAAAGCAGCGTGAGGCACTGAAGGCTTACGCGGAGGCCTGCGGCGAGACCGTAGACGCATGATGATACCCGATTCCCCGGAGGACTGCAGTAGCTGTCCTCCGGGGCTGTTTTTTTAGATTCTTCCACTTTTCTGTATCGTCTGTTATAATAGCGGCGGTTTAACATCAGATTTCGTTTGATGCGATACGCGAGTACGCATGTGAGGAAGAAATGCATCATTTTTTTGTAGATAGAACAGACATCGATACCGAGGCACGGCTGGTGCGGCTCACGGGTGAGAATTACCGGCATCTCAGACAGGTGCTTCGGGCGAAGCCGGGGGAGAAGGTTCTGATTTCCGATGGCGAGGGGACGGACTATGAGTGCACGGTTTCAGAGATTCATGATGCGGACGGGTGCGCGGAGGCGGAGATGAGCGCGGAGGAGGTGCTGCTCCATATCGATTTCGTGGAGGAGATGCATGAGCTGCCGGCGGATATCTATCTGTTTCAGGGGCTTCCGAAGCAGGATAAGATGGAGCTCATCGTGCAGAAGGCCGTCGAACTCGGTGCCCATGCGGTGATCCCGCTCGATACGAAAAACACCGTCGTAAAGCTCGATGAGAAGCGGGCAGCGAAGAAGGTCGAGCGCTGGCAGGCGATCGCTGAGGCGGCTGCGAAGCAGTCGAAGCGTTCCATCATCCCGGAGGTGATGCCGGTCATGAAGTGGAAGGATGCCATGCGCTTCGTGGAAAACTTCGATCTCCGGCTGATCCCGTATGAAAACGCGAAGGATATCCGTCATACCATGGAGGAGCTTCGGAAGCTTCCGAAGCATGGAAAGATCGCGGTTTTCATCGGACCGGAGGGCGGATTTGCGGATGTGGAAATCGAGGATGCCATGGCGCATGGCATCGAGCCGATCACCCTCGGAAAACGCATTTTACGTACAGAAACAGCGGCAATCACCAGTATGAGCATCCTGATGCTGACCCTGGAATCGATCGAGGCGTAAGCCTGAAAAGCGAAAGCCGGTGAACATGTTTCGGGATATGTCACGGCCGTTCATAGAAAGACAGGACATAAACATGAGAGAAATTTATTTTGATAATTCTGCAACGACGAAGCCGTATCCGGAGGTTGTGGAGCTGATGATGAAGACCCTGACCGAGGATTACGGAAATCCGTCCTCGAAGCACACGAAGGGCTTCGACGCCGAGAAGTATTTCCGTCATGCGCGGGAGCAGGTGGCTGCGACCCTGAAGGTGAAGCCGAAGGAGATCTTCTTCACCTCCGGCGGCACGGAGTCAAACAATACCGTGATTTTCGGGACGGCGATGGCGAAGCGAAAGCAGGGAAAGCATATCATCTCTTCCGCGTTCGAGCATGCGGCGATCTACCGTCCGCTGGATGTGCTCGTCGAGCTCGGCTACGAGGTGACCTATCTTCCAGTGGATGCGAAGGGACATATTTCCCTCGATGATCTTCGTGCGGCGATCCGTCCAGATACCATCCTGGTGACGATCATGACCGTGAACAACGAGATGGGTGCGATCGAGCCGATCGAGGAGATCGGACGTGTCGTGAAGGAGTGTAATCCGAATACATGGTTCCACACGGATGCGATCCAGGCCTATGGCAAGATTCCACTTCGTCCGAAGCTGCAGCATGTTGATATGATGTCGGTATCCGGTCATAAGCTGCATGGCCCGAAGGGAGTCGGTTTTCTCTATAAGGACGAGAAGATCCGACTGCGCCCGCTGATTTATGGTGGCGGTCAGCAGGAGGATATGCGCTCCGGTACCCATGATGTTCCGGGCATCGCGGGCCTCGGTCTCGCCGCCGAGATGGCCTGCGCACATCTCGAGGAGAATAAGGCCTCCCTCGAGGCACTGAAGGACTACTTCATCGATTCTCTGGAAACCCTCGAGGGTGTCACCATCAATTCCGAGCGCGGCGCACTGTCCGCACCAAATATTCTCTCGGTATCCTTCGAGAAGGTGCGTGCGGAGGTACTGCTGCATGCACTCGAGGAGAAAGGCATCTATGTCAGCTCCGGTAGTGCCTGCTCCAGCAATCACCCGGGTATTTCCGGTGCGCTGAAGGCGATCGGTGTGAAGCCGGAGCTGCTGGACTCCACGATCCGTTTCTCCTTCGGTGCCGAAAATACGAAGGAAGAGGTCGATATCTGCATGGACGCGCTCCGTGAGCTGCTTCCGGTGCTTCGTCGTTTTACACGATTCTGACCCAAAAATCGAAGTGTCCTTTATAACACAGAAAGTGAATTTCTAGAAAGAGAGTAGAAGATGATCTGGAGAAAATTTACGATTCATACGACGACCGAGGCGGAGGATATCCTCAGTGCAAACCTGGCGGAGCTCGGCATTGACGGCGTACAGATCGAGGATCGCATCCCGCTGTCCGAGGAGGATACGAAGGGGATGTTTATCGATATCCTGCCGGAGATCGGACCGGATGACGGCACAGCGGAGGTAAGCTTCTATGTCGAGGTGCTGGATCCGGAGCAGAAGCAGGACCGGCTCACGAAGGTACAGAAGATGATGGAGGATCCAGCGGTCGACGCCAGCTACATGCCGAACACCTCAAACGTCTATACTCCGCAGGAGCTGAAGAAGCTGCTTCAGGAGGTGCAGGAAACCCTCGATGAGATGAAGCAGTATGTCGATATCGGCCTCGGCACGATCGATACCTCCGACACAGAGGATAAGGACTGGATCAATAACTGGAAGACCTTCTTCCACCCGTTTACCGTCGGGGATCTCCTGATCAAGCCGACCTGGGAAGCCGTTCCGGAGGAGGATCGGGATAAGCTCGTCATCGCGATCGATCCGGGTACCGCCTTCGGCACCGGCATGCATGAGACTACCCAGCTCTGCATCCGCCAGCTGCAGAAGTACATGCAGGCAGGTGATGAAATCGCGGATATCGGTACAGGCTCCGGTATCCTCGGCATCACCGCGCTGAAGCTCGGCGCCGGCCATGTCTACGGAACGGACCTCGATGAGGAAGCTGTGCCGGCGGTGCACGATAATCTGCAGGCGAACGAGCTCCCGGAGAGCTGCTTCGATATGGTGGTGGGCAATGTGATCGGCGATGAGGATATCAAGACCCGGATGGGTCTCGGAAAGTACGACATCGTGGTGGCGAACATCCTGGCACCGGTCATCGTACTGCTGACTGCTGAGGTGGGACCGCTTCTTAAGAAGGGTGGCCTCTTCATCACCTCCGGTATCCTCGACCAGCGTGAGGCAGAGGTCCTCGAGGCTTTCCGCCAGCATGAGGACATCTGGGAGGTACTGGAAGTCAACCACCAGGGCGAGTGGGTCAATGTGACCGCACGCCGTAAGTGATCACATCAGAAAAACACATCAAAAAGGCGCCCCGTTCTCTGCGGGACGCCTTTTTCTGACCGTATCTGAATGGTGATTCGATGAAGATACGGATATGTTTCTTACTTGCCGTTACACCAGATGAGCTCGGCTTCGTTTACAGCCTTTTCAACCATCGGGATCATCGCGTCATACACGATCTGCTCGGAAGCGCGGATCTTCTCCGGTACCGGCTTCGTGACCGGATGCTTCGCGACGAAGATGGTGCAGCAGTCCTCAAACGGCTCGATGGAGGTTTCATACGTGCCGATCTTCTGGGCGATGTCGATGATCTCCTGCTTATCGAAGGCGATGACCGGACGGTAGACCGGAAGATGGCAGACCTCGTTGGTGCAGACGAGGGACTGCATGGTCTGGCTCGCAACCTGACCGATGGACTCACCGGTGATGAGTGCGATACAGTTTCGCTTCTCGGCGATGGCCTCGGCGATACGCATCATATAACGACGCATGATGATCGTCAGCTCCTCGTGCGGGCACTCCTCGTAGATCTTCAGCTGGATATCCGTGAAGTTGACGACATGCAGCGCGATCGGTCCTGTGTAGCGGGCGACTTCATTGGCCAGATCCACGACCTTCTGTTTCGCACGCTCGGAGGTGTATGGCGGTGCATGGAAGTAGGTCGCCTCGAGTACGGCACCACGACGTGAAATCATGTAGCCGGCCACCGGGCTGTCGATACCGCCGGAGAGGCAGAGCATCGCCTTGCCGTTTGTACCGAGCGGCATACCGCCGGCGCCCGGAAGCACCTCGGAGAAAATGTTGACATACTGACGGATCTCGACGCGAAGCAGCACATCCGGATGATGTACATCGACGGTGGTGTTCGGGTACTTCGTCAGGATATCGTAGCCGAGCTCAGCGTCGATTTCCGTGGAGCTCATCGGGAACTCCTTGTCGGCACGGGTCGTGCGGCACTTGAAGGTCAGCGTACGATCACCGTAGACCTCGCCGAAATACGTAAGCACCTGATCACTGATCGCACGATAGTCATGTGTGTTCTCCATCTGGATCATCGGGCAGATGCCGACGATACCGAAAACGTGCTGAAGTGCATCCACGGTCTCTTCGTAGTCATAGTTCTCCGACTTCGCCGTTACATAGATACGTCCGCGCTCACGGGTGACACGGAACTCACCCTCGACGCGCTCTAGCTTCTTCCGGATGTCATGCACGAGGGCATCCTCGAAGATATAACGATTCTTCCCCTTCGTGCCGATCTCCGCATACTTGATGAGAAAGCTCTGATACTGCATAAAACCTCTTTCTGTACAGGGATGAAGCGAGCCGCCGATGCCATCCGCACCGTGCCCGCCAGACAAAAAATGAGTACGCACCGAACAGCGCGCACTCATCATGATACTTGTTAATTTATCAGCTTAATGATACGATTACTGCGCGATGATATAAGGTGTCAGCGCATTGACGATCTCATCCATGCGACCTGCGTCCGCGTGAATGTTCAGATCGATCGGCTTGCTGAGGTCCAGGGAGAAGATACCCATGATGGACTTGGCATCGATTACATAGCGGCCTGATACGAGGTCGAAGTCAACATCAGTGAACTTCACGAGCTCATTGACAAAAGACTTTACTTTATCGATAGAATTAAGCGAGATACGAACGGTTTTCACGATTTAGTCCTCCTTAAAAATATTATTCATAATACAGATTAATTCTAGGAAAACGCTTATCAAAAGTCAATAGAATGGAATACTTTAAATTAACTGCTGCCATGCATAATCTGGGTTGCAAGGTCAATGCCTATGAAGCGGACGCGATGCTCGAGGAGCTCCGCCGCGCCGGCATACGGATCGTGCCCTGGGAGAGCGTCGCAGCCGACATCTATATCATCAATACCTGCTCCGTCACAAACATCGCCGACCGGAAGTCGCGGCAGATGATTCATAAGGCCCGGAGCATGAATCCGGCGGCCGTCGTAATCGCAGCCGGCTGCTATGTACAGGCGCGCGCCGCGGAGCTTCAGATGGATACCGCGGTGGATATCCTCGTCGGTAATCAGGAGAAGGGCCGTCTGCTGTCGATTCTCGAGGCGTACTGGACGACCCACCCGGACAGGCTTCCAGCGTCCCTCCGTGCTTCTGGCGCTGATGCAGACGAGCGGCACGTATATACCGATCCGGAGGTCCGTGTGTCCGCCGCTTCGTCCGTGGACGCTGCCGCCGACCGGACTGCAGTGATCGACCAGGCGCAGGCGGACCGATCGAACGCTGCCTGCTTCGTGTCGGATATCGCAGAGCCACAGCCGTACGCGAAGCTCCGGGCCGGTGAGATCGCCGATCAGGGACGGGTCTTCATCAAGGTGCAGGATGGCTGCAATCAGTTCTGTGCCTACTGCATCATCCCATACGTGCGCGGACGCATCCGCTCGCGTTCCATCGAGGACACGGTGAAGGAGGTCGCAGATTTCGCCCGTCGCGGCTATCACGAGGTCGTGCTGACCGGCATCCACCTCTCTTCCTACGGCCTCGATTTCGATCATGCGAACTATGAATATGCGATGAACCATGAGATTCCGTCGACGCATCTCCTCGCACTGATCCGTGCGGTGGCGGCAGTACCGGGCATCGCGCGGGTTCGTCTCGGCAGCCTCGAGCCGCGTATCATCACGGAGTCGTTCGTCGAGGAGCTGCGGGCGATTCCGGAGCTATGCCCGCACTTCCACCTTTCGCTCCAGAGTGGTTCAGACCGCATCCTGGCAGCGATGAACCGGCACTATGATACGGCAGCCTTCCGTCACTCGGTCGCGCTTCTTCGTGCAGCCTGGCCCGAGATGGCGATCACAACGGATGTCATCGTCGGCTTTCCGGGGGAGAGTGAAGCGGATTTCGAGGATTCCTGTCGCTTCGTCGAGGAGATCGGCTTCTACGAGCTGCATGTTTTCAAGTACAGCCGGCGGCAGGGAACGGCGGCCGACCGCATGCCGGCGCAGCTTACGGATCGTGTGAAGTCCGAGCGCTCCGAACGACTGATGAAGCTTGACGCGCAGCAGTCCGAGGCCTTCCGCCGCCGCTTTCTCGGCCGGAACGAGGACGTGATTCCGGAGGAAATCGTCGAGATCGAGGGGCGCCCGTATCTTCGTGGCTATAACCGGTGCTATGTGCGCTATCTGATTCCTCTTTCGGATGCGGCAGAGGGAGCTTGTAAAATCGGCCAAATAATGCAGGTATGTGGACAGGAAATCTGTGGAGGATGTGTACTTGCATTGGTTTTATAAATGTTATAAAATTAATTGAGTTATTAAGAGGACGTGACAAAATGAATGATTTAGGCAGTACACAGATTATCCGACCGATGCAGGAGTGCGATCTGGATGTGACAGAGGTTCTGGCCCGTGTCTATGAGGCACTCACGGAAAAAGGCTATAATCCGATTAATCAGATCGTTGGATACATTATGTCGGGAGATCCGACGTACATTACCAGCCATAAGGGGGCGAGAAGCCTGATTATGAAGGTGGAACGCGACGAGATCATCGAAGAGCTGATGAAGACGTACGTGGACGCGAAGCTGAGCAGGTAATGTGTTGATGATGAAGAGTCTGTCCTGTGGGACAGACTCTTTTTGGGTAATGAAAAGAGGAGACCGGCATTCTGGCGCAGGAATCCCGTGAAGGGACCTGCGCGGGACGGCATCCACTCAGAACATACGGATAGGATAAGCATTTATGAGAATACTGGGACTCGATTACGGCTCGAAGACCGTCGGCGTCGCGATGACCGACGCGCTAGGCATGACGGTACAGCCGTATAAGACCATCCAGCGGGACCGGGAGTCGAAGCTTCGGCAGACCCTGTCTGAAATTGCAGAAATCGTCGAGCAGTACCAGATCAAGAAAATCGTGATGGGACTGCCTCTTAATATGGATGATACCGAGGGGGATCGCGCAGCGAAAACGAGAGACTTCGCAGAGAAGCTGAAGCTACGTGTGGCGGTTCCGATCGAGTTTACCGATGAGCGCCTCACCACGATGGAGGCAGAGGAAATCCTCGATCAGAGTGGTATCCCGCGGAGTGAGCAGAAGAAGGTGATCGATCAGGTCGCCGCACAGCTCATCCTGGAACAGTATCTGAGGGGCTGAGACCCTTCAAGGATAAACATCGACGTCGCATGCCGGGCTTCCGCGCGGGTGCGGCCATGAACATGACAAAGGAGCGGACATGGAAAATACTATCCGACTGACATCAGAAGATGGAAATCTGGAACTTGAGATCCTGGAGGAGACGACCGTCCAGGGCGTGAATTATATTCTGGTTACGGATGCACCGGAGGGTGAGGACGGCGAGTGCTACGTCATGAAGGACGTTTCCGGCCCGGAGGATGCAGAGGCAGACTACGAGTTTGTAGATGATCAGGAATCCGAAGCATTGATGCAGATCTTTTCTGCGCTCCTAGAAGGAGAAGGTATAACGATTGAGAAATCATGAACACACTGCCGGAGAGAAGGCAGCAGAAGTAAAAGAAGTAAAAAAAGTAAAAAAAGTAAAAGAAGTAAATCATGCAGAGCTTCCTACCGGTGAGGCGGCGAAGCGTCCGACCCACCGCAGACGGAGGCGCCCATCCACGAAGGGCAGAGAGAGCACGCAGGACACCGAGAGCACGGCTGCTCTGCAGAGTGCGGCAGCGGACAGTGCGGTGAAGGAAGAGGCACCTGCAGCGAAGCGAAGCTCCACACGGAGACGAAGCACACGAAAAGCCGAGACACATGAGAATATGGTGAGTGCAGCGGCATCTGCAGCCGGTGCAGTCGTGGAGGTACCGGAACAGCAGAAGAGCGCCAGCCGAAGCCACCGCAGCAGCAGAAGAAAGAAGTCAGATGAAGTACAGATGAAGAAGAACGGCAGTATTAAGATCATTCCGCTCGGCGGACTCGATCAGATCGGCATGAACATTACCGCGTTTGAGAGTGATGACAGCATCATCATCGTGGACTGCGGTCTGGCTTTTCCATCCAACGATATGCTGGGGATCGACCTGGTCATCCCGGACATCTCCTATCTGAAGAGCCACATGTCGAAGATCAAGGGCTTCGTCATCACCCACGGACATGAGGACCACATCGGTGCGCTGCCATATGTTCTGCAGCAGATCAATGTGCCTGTGTATGGAACACGGCTGACGCTTGCACTCATCGAGGGAAAGCTGCGTGAGCGCGGACTCGACCGCCTGGTGAAGCTGAACGTACAGGCCTTCGGTGATATCGTCGGCTTCGGCGATATCAAGGTGGAGTTCATCAAGACGAATCACTCCATCCAGGATGCAGCCGCGCTCGCGATCTTCACACCGGCCGGTACCATCGTTCACACCGGCGACTTCAAGGTCGACTATACACCGGTCTTCGGTGATCCGATCGATCTGCAGCGCTTCGCTGAGCTCGGTAAGGAAGGCGTCCTGGCGATGATGTCTGATTCGACGAATGCGGAGAAGCCGGGATCTACGATGTCGGAGCGCACCGTCGGGGGTACCTTCGAGCGTATCTTTGCCGAGCACCAGCAGAACCGTATCATCGTGGCGACCTTTGCGTCGAACGTCGATCGTGTACAGCAGATCATCAATACCGCCGCGAAGTATAAGCGGAAGGTCGTGGTGGAGGGTCGTTCCATGGTGAATGTCATCACCGTAGCGTCCGAGCTTCACTATATCGATATCCCAGAGGGTACCCTCATCAGCATCGATGAGCTGAAGAGCTATCCGGATGAGCAGACCGTACTGATCACGACTGGATCTCAGGGTGAGTCCATGGCGGCACTGAGCCGTATGGCGAGCGGTATGCACCGGAAGGTTCATATCAAGCCGAACGATGTTGTCGTGCTTTCATCTCACCCAATTCCTGGTAACGAGCTCGCGGTGGATAAGGTCATCAATGAGCTGAGTATGCTTCATGCACAGGTCATCCTGCAGGATACCCACGTATCCGGCCATGCCTGCGGCGAGGACCTCAAGCTCCTGTACTCGCTCGTCAAGCCGGAGTTCGCGATTCCGATCCACGGCGAGTATCATATGCGGGATACCGCATCACGTCTCGCCGCCTCGGTCGGTGTCGAGCGTGACCACTGTCTCATGATCGAGAACGGTGACGTACTGGAGCTCACGACACGAAGCGGAAAGTCGGAGGCACTGATCAAGGATCATGTCCAGGCCGGTGGCGTCTTCGTCGATGGTCTCGGTGTCGGCGATGTCGGAAACATCGTCATCCGCGATCGTCAGAACCTGGCGCAGAACGGTATCATCGTCGTCGTACTGACGCTCGAGAAGTATTCAGGTCACCTGCTGGCTGGTCCGGACCTCGTGTCGCGTGGCTTCGTCTATGTACGGGAGTCCGAGGACCTCATGGAGGAGGCACGCGTACAGGTGCAGGATGCGGTCGATGACTGCCTCGTACGCCACGTGAACGACTGGGGCAAGATTAAAAATATCATCAAGGATTCGCTGTCTGACTTTCTCTGGAAGAAGATCAAGCGTGATCCGGTGATCCTTCCGATCATTATGGAGGTTTAAGGCATGCGCCGAAACGATTCCGTGTCCAGGACAGCCGGCTTCATCACCGGCATGGCCTGGCGCGTTATTCTGATTGCAGCCATCATTTTCCTGCTGCTGCAGGGGATCAGGGTGGCGTACAGCTATGGTCACGGACTGTTCTATGAGCATGCCCTGGCTGGTGCCGGTGCACCGGAGCAGGCGTTCGTCATCACCGATGGCGAGAGCTTGGACCGGCTTGCGAAAGACCTTGAGGAGGCCGGGCTGATCGATAATCGTCAGGCCTTCGTGCTGCAGGCGCATCTCTATGAACTCGAGATCGAACCTGGAAGCTATACACTGAGCCCGTCGATGACGGTGGTCGACATCATCGAGCACCTGAGTCAGGAGGGCACGAAGAACAAGGAGCTGGCGGATAAGAATCTGCTGGCAGCACAGGAAAGTACAGCGGCAGCGGAAGAGACCGGTGCGGACGGTACGGAAATCGTCGGCGGTACGGAGGACGAAAACCTCATCCAGCAGGATGCGGCCCGTGCCATGACAACAGCAGATAGTGAGGAAAAGAACCCTTGATTACGGATGAACGGCTTGTGAATTATATTCATTCACTGGAACCGGATCGTAGTGAGCTTCTTGAAACCATCAGAGCAGAAGCGCTCGCAGCGGAAATCCCGATTATCCGGGATGAAACGGCGGCGCTTCTTAAGTGTTTCATGAGGATGCTTCGACCGAAGCGGATTCTGGAGATCGGTGCGGCGGTCGGCTACTCCGCCCTCTGCATGGAAGAGGCCTGCGACGGGCAAGCGGAGCTGCTGACGGTGGAGAGCTATCCACCGAGAATCGAAGCGGCGACATGGAACTTCGCGCGCAGCCCGTACCGGGATCGCATCACGCTGGTTCCGGGGGATGCGGGTGCACTGCTCCGACGCCTGGTTGAGGAGGGGCAGCACTTCGATTTTATTTTTATGGATGCGGCGAAGGCGCAGTATATCGTCTGGCTGCCGGACATCCTCCGACTGATGTCGCCGGGCAGCGTGCTCGTCAGCGACAATATCCTGCAGGACGGCAGCATCATCGAGAGCCGTTACCAGGTGGAGCGGAGGGACCGCACCATCCATACCCGCATGCGGGAGTATCTCTTCCGCCTGAAGCATGAAGAGGCACTGGAAACCGCGATCCTGCCGGTCGGCGATGGCGTGTCGATCAGTGTTCGAAAATAAAACACATAGATAAACGTCGCATCGATGAGTGTCAGATGGATGCACATCGAGTAGATGATGTCAGATAGATGGAGAGAGCATATGCTGAAAGAAACAGAGCTTTTGATTCCGGCAGGTTCGCTGGACGTATTAAAGACCGCCGTGAACTATGGGGCGAATGCCGTTTACTTAGGCGGTGAGGCCTTCGGTCTTCGGGCCAATGCAAAAAACTTTACACTGGAGGAGATCCGCGAGGGTGTCGCCTACGCACATGCACATCAGGTGAAGGTTTTCGTCACCGCGAACATCTTCGCCCATAATTACGACCTCGATGGTGTGCGTACCTACTTCCAGGAGCTGGCGGAGACCGGCATCGATGCGGTGCTGATCGCGGACCCGGGTGTGTTTATGATCGCGAAGGAGGTCCTTCCGGCGTCCATCGAGCTGCATATCTCGACCCAGGCGAACAACACGAACTGGCAGACCTTCCTCTTCTGGTGGCAGCTCGGCGCGAAGCGGGTCGTCTGTGCACGTGAATTGAGCCTGAACGAGATCCGGGAGCTGCGTCGTCATATTCCGGAGGAGATGGACATCGAGGCCTTCGTGCATGGTGCGATGTGCATGTCCTATTCCGGGCGCTGCATGTTGAGTAATTTCCTGACCGGTCGCGATGCGAACCGGGGTGCCTGCACACATCCGTGTCGCTGGAAGTACAGTCTCGTCGAGGAGACCCGTCCGGGTGAGTATTTTCCGGTGGTTGAGAACGAGCGTGGCACCTATATCTTTAACTCGAAGGATCTCTGCATGATCGAGCATATTCCAGAGCTGATCGAGGCCGGCATCGATTCACTGAAGATCGAGGGACGTATGAAGACCGCGCTCTATGTTGCGACGGTCGCACGGACCTATCGCAAGGCCATCGATGATTATAAGGAGAGCGAAGAAAAGTACCGCGCCAACATGGAGTGGTACAAGCAGGAAATCGCGAAGTGTACCTACCGTGAGTTTACGACGGGCTTCTACTATGGACGTCCGACGCAGGATGATCATATCTATGACAGCAACACCTATGTGACGGGTTCCATCTACCTCGGCACGATCCGTGAGAGCGATGCAGAGGGCTGGAGCTACCTCGAGCAGAAGAACAAGTTCTCCGTGGGAGAGCAGCTCGAGATCATGAAGCCGGATGGCCGGGATCTGCCGATCACGGTGCTGGAGATCCGGGATGCGGCGACCGATGTCGTACAGACATCCTGCTCGCATGCCTGTCAGCAGCTGAAGGTGCGCTTCAGTACAGCTCCGGAGGCCGGCGATATCATCAGAAAGGAAAGCGCTGAGAAGCAGGCGCTTGACTAACGCGTATGGAAGGAATTTTCATCGTTCTGGGGGTCGCGTCCCTGCTGTATGTGATCGCGATCATCATGATTCATGGACTGACCAGCTTTCTATGGTTCTGGCCGCTTTTTGCAGCGGTCCAGTTCCTTATGTTTGCACTGGTACGCTATGTCCGCAGAAAACAGCGGGAGAAGAAGCGGATCCATCCAGGCCCCTTCGTGTTCATCTTTACGAGCTATGGTCTCTGGATGCTGGTGCTGCTCGCGCTTCTCGGCACGATCTTCTTTAATGCACATACGGTCGAGCAGAAGAACCTCGACTATGTGATCGTGATGGGGGCAGATCTCGTCGATAACCGGATCTCACCGTCACTGAAGAAGCGTCTGGACTGTGCCGTCGCGTATGCGAAGGAAAATCCGGACACCATCTTCGTGCTGTCCGGCGGCCGGAGCGATTATGATCGAAGCACCGAAGCGACGGTCATGTACTACTACATGATCAAGGCCGGCATCCCGGAGAACCGTCTTCTGCTCGAGTTCTACTCCCACTCCACGCAGGAGAAGATCGGCTTCTCGCTTCGAACGATACAGCAGGATCAGGAGGCCCGTCTCCGGGAAAGAGCGAAGACGCACCCGGGACTTATGGTGCCGCTGCGCAGTACAGACGGGGAGGAAATCGGGGTCATCCTGGGGGAGGAAAAGCCGATCACCCTCGGGATCATCACCTCCGAGTTTAATCTCTTCCGGGCCTGCCGCATCGCGGCGCGCTTCGGCTATCCGGATGCCTGTCCGATGGCGACCGAGACGAGTGAACTGATGCTCGTTCACCTGAGCGTTCGGGAAGCCATCGCGGTCTTCAAGGATCGTCTGATCGGAAATATATAGAAAAAGAGGAAGCTGAATGAAGAATTATGAGCTGATCGAGACCAGAAGGATCGATGAACTTTCGACCGATGCGTGCATCTACCGTCATACGAAGAGCGGTGCCCGCATCTTTACCATGAAGAACACGGATGACAATAAGGTCTTCAGTATCGCCTTTCGCACCCCGGCGGAGGACAGCACCGGCGTGGCCCACATCACGGAGCACTCCGTGCTGTGCGGATCTGCGAAGTTTCCGCTGAAGGATCCGTTTGTGGAGCTTGCAAAGGGCTCCCTCAACACCTTCCTGAACGCGATGACGTATCCGGATAAGACCGTGTATCCGGTTGCCTCCCGCAACGAGAAGGACTTCGAGCATCTGATGGATGTCTACCTCGACGCGGTGTTCCATCCGAACTGTGTCGAGGATCCGCGTATCCTCCAGCAGGAGGGCTGGCACTATGAGATGATGGACGAGCAGGATGCGCTTCGCTATAACGGCGTCGTCTACAACGAGATGAAGGGTGTCTTCTCGAACCCGGAGTCGGTGCTCGAGCGCTACATCATGAACGCCCTCTTCCCGGATACCTGCTACGCGAACGAGTCCGGCGGTGATCCGGCGGTGATCCCGGAGCTTAGCTTCGACCAGTTCCGCGCGTTCCATGCGCGCTACTATCATCCGTCCAATGCCTACATCATCCTGTACGGCGATATGGATATGGAGAAGAAGCTCGCGTGGCTCGATGAGGCCTACCTCTCGGAGTTCGATGCGATCGATCCGGATTCCGATATCCCGCTGCAGCCGGCGTTTACCGAGCTCCATGAGGAGGAAATCGCGTATTCCGTCGGAGCGCATGAGTCGCTCACAAAAAATACCTACCTCGCCTGGAACGTCGTGGTGGATGCACTCGATAATAAGCGGAACCTCGCCCTCGATATCCTGGACTATGTGCTGCTTTCCTCACCGGGTGCGCCGCTCAAGCAGGCCCTCGTCGAGGCCGGTATCGGAGATGATATCTTCGGCGGCTTCGAGGATGGTATCCGCCAGCCGTATTTTTCTGTCTGTACGAAGGGCGCGGATGCGAAGGATAAGAAGCGCTTCCTCTCCATCATCGACACGACCCTCCGGAAGCTGGTGAAGGAGGGCCTCGACCAGCAGGCGATCCTCGCCGCCATCAATCATGATGAGTTCCAGTACCGTGAGGCGGACTACGGACGTTCACCGAAGGGCCTCGTCTATGCACTGACTGCGATGGATACCTGGCTCTATGGCCGGGAACCATGGGAGTATCTCTTCTGTACGCAGTGCTATCAGGAGCTCCGCGAGGACGCGAAGCATGGCTACTTCGAGAAGCTGATCGCAGAGTGTCTGCTGGACAATCCGCATGCAGCCCTCGTGATCTGTAAGCCGGAGCGCGGGCTCACCGAGAAACGGGAGCAGGCGCTCGCGAAGAAGCTGGCGACGATGAAAAAAGGGATGACACAGGCGGAGCGGATCGCCTGCATTGACCAGACGAAGGCGCTGAAGGCTTATCAGGAGGAACCGACCTCCGACGAAAACCTCCGGAAGCTTCCGCTGCTCAGCATCTCTGATATCGGAAAGCAGGCCGAGCGCTATCACTGGGAGGAGAAGCGGGTGGAGGATACTCTGCTGCTCGAGACGAGTCGGGATACCCGCGGCGTGATGTATCTCCGCTTGAATTTCAATACGCAGTGCCTCACCGAGGAGGAGCTGCCGTACGCTGGTTTCCTGAAGACCGTGCTCGCGTATATGGATACGAAGCAGCATAGCTTCCAGGACCTGTCCTCGGATGTTCTGCTGCATACCGGCGGCATGAACTTCGATATGAACGCGTATCCGGACCTCGATCACTATAATCACTATACCGGCATCTTCAGTGTGGAGGTGAAGCTGCTCTACGAGCACCTGGACCGTGTCCTCGCACTGATCCGTGAGATCCTGCATACGACGAAGTTCGAGGATACGAAGCGGATGGCGGAGATCCTCGCGGAGGCCCGCTCCCGGGAGCGGATGAAGATCGAGGGCGCCGGCCACAGCTATGCCGTGAACCGTGCAAGCGCCTGCTTCTCCGGCACCGGACGATACCAGGATCTCGTGGGCGGCATCAGCTACTACCACTTCATCAACCGCGTCGCGGATGCCTTCCATGCGGATCCGACGACCCTCGGCCGGAAGCTCTGGGAGATCGCGGATAAGCTGTTCCGCCTTGAGAACATGTTTGTGTCGATAACGGCGGAGCCACAGGGCATCGCGGCGTTCGAGCAGATCTATCCGACATGGAAGGAAAACTACCGCCGTGATCTTCGCGAGAAGGAGCTGCTCCGCGAGATACTGGATGCGGACTATATCGCCGGTACCCATACAGAAGCCGATGAAGAAAAGCCGCAGCTCATCCTCCACGGCAGCCGGAACGAGGGCTTCCGAACCCCGTCCCAGGTAAATTATGTCGCCAGGGCCGGCTGGTACGATCCGACGAAGCATCCGTATACCGGTGCCCTGCGCGTACTGAAGATGATTCTGAACTACGACTATCTCTGGCTCAATCTCCGTGTGAAGGGCGGCGCCTATGGCTGCATGGCCGGCTTCGGCCGCTCCGGTGAGGGCTATCTCTGCTCCTACCGGGATCCGCATATTCAGGAGACCCTGGCCTGCTATGAGGCGCTTCCGGCGTATATCCGGAGCTTCAGCGCAAGCGAGCGGGATATGACGAAGTACATCATCGGCGCCATCAGTGAGCTGGATACGCCGCGTACGAACGCCAATGTTGCCGCCCTCAGCGTCAGCGCCTTCCTCTCCCATGTGTCGAACGAGGCACTGCAGCGAGAGCGCGACCAGGTGCTCGCGACGACGGTAGAGGATATCCGCGCACTTTCGGACTATGTGGAGGCGGTGCTGGCGACCGGTGCCGGCTGCACCATCGGCAGTGGAACAGAAATCGATGCACATCAGGATCTCTTCCTGACAACAGAGGAGCTTTTTAAATGATCAAGACAGGCTTTGTGGCGCTCGTGGGGCGCCCGAATGTAGGAAAATCAACCTTGATGAATCACGTGATCGGCCAGAAGATCGCCATCACCTCGGAGAAGCCACAGACGACCCGTGGCCGTATCCAGACGGTCTATGACGACGAACGCGGCCAGATCATCTTTCTCGACACGCCGGGTATTCACAAGGCGGCCAATAAGCTCGGCGAGTACATGGACCATGTGGCGGAGAAAACCCTCGAGGACGTCGATGTTATCGTCTGGCTCGTGGAGCCGACCACCTATATCGGCGCCGGTGAGCAGCACATCGCGGAGGTGATGAAGAAGTACGACAAGCCGAAGATCCTCGTGATCAATAAGATCGATACCCTGAAGGATCCGGCGGTCGAGCTGACGGCGGCCATCGAGAAGTATCGTGACCTTATGGAGTTCACAGAGATCGTTCCGGTCTCTGCCGCGCGTGCCCGAAACATTGACGAACTGAAAAAGGTGATTTTTCAGTACCTTCCGGAAGGGCCTCGTTACTATGATGAGGATACCGTGACCGACCAGACGATGCGTGAGATCGCGGGTGAGCTGATCCGTGAGCAGGCGCTTCGGAAGCTGAAGGATGAGGTGCCACATGGCATCGCGGTGCTGATCGACGAGATGCACCAGCGGAAGACCGGCATCTGGGACATCAAGGCGACCATCGTCTGCGAGCGGGATGCGCATAAGGGTATCATCATCGGAAAGGGCGGCGCGATGCTGAAGCGCATCGGTACCGGTGCCCGTATCCAGATCGAGCGTATGACGGAGGATAAGGTGAATCTCCAGCTTTTCGTCAAGGTACGAAAGGACTGGCGTGATTCGGATACCTTCCTGAAGAACTACGGCTTTAAGGACGAGACCTGAGCGCCATGCAGGAGGAACTTGTTTTTCACGGGCTGGTGCTGAACTCGGCCTCGTCCCGTGATTTTGATAAGCGGCTCTGTGTTCTCACAAAGGAGCAGGGAAAGATCACCGTCTGGGCGTCGGGCGCGAAGAAGCCGGGTTCCCCGCTCATGGCGGCGACACGGAATTTCGTCTTCGGTGCGTTCAGCGTGACGAAGGGAAGGGCCGGCTATAATCTCCGCTCGGTGAAGGTGAACGAGTATTTCGAGGACATCGCGCTGGATCTCGTCAACGCCTGCTACGGTTCGTATCTGCTGGAGCTGGCGGAGCTCGTCGCCCAGGAGAATCTTCCGGCGGAGGAGCTGGTGAATCTCATCTACCTGTCGCTCCGGGCGATTCTGAAGGAGAGTATCCCGAACGAGCTGGTACGGCGTATCTACGAGCTTCGGGTGCTCCTTTTAAATGGCGAGTACACAGAGCTTCCGCCACTCGAGGCCTCCGACGCCTGCTGCTATGCCTGGCAGTATGTACTGGAGTCGCCGCTCACGAAGCTCTACACCTTCACGCTGACCCCGGGCGTACTCATCGAGTTTTCGCAGAACGTGGATCTCGTGCTCCGCGACGCGTTGCCGTACCACTTCCGCTCGCTCGATATCCTGAAAGCACTGTGACGCGACGTCTGTTTGTACGGGCGCAAAAACAGGCAGGGGCTGGATTTTTCGACGGTCCCGATGTATAGTTGGATGAAGCGTCTATCGGCGCAGTACTGATTAACTTTATTCTTGGTCGCACTCCGGCGACAGAAAGAGGAAAACATGCCAAAGAATTACACCATGGACACCATCGTTTCTCTTGCGAAGTCAAGAGGTTTTGTTTATCCGGGTTCTGAGATCTACGGTGGTCTCGCAAATACCTGGGACTACGGCAATCTCGGCGTTGAGTTAAAGAACAACGTAAAGAGAGCCTGGTGGAAGAAATTTATTCAGGAATCCAAATATAACGTCGGTATCGACTGCGCGATCCTGATGAATCCGCAGACCTGGGTCGCATCCGGACATCTCGCATCCTTCTCCGATCCGCTGATGGACTGTAAGGAGTGTCACGAGCGTTTCCGTGCAGATAAGCTGATCGAGGATTTCGCAGAGGCAAACGGTATCGATATCGGTGGTTCCGCGGATGCGATGTCGAAGGAAGAGATGGAAGCATTCATCGAGGAACATCAGGTTCCATGTCCTACCTGCGGTAAGCATAACTTCACCGGTATCCGTCAGTTCAACCTTATGTTCAAGACCTTCCAGGGCGTTACAGAGGATGCGAAGAATGCCGTATATCTCCGTCCGGAGACCGCACAGGGTATCTTCGTAAACTTCAAGAATGTACAGCGTTCTTCCCGTAAGAAGCTTCCGTTTGGTATCGGTCAGATCGGTAAGTCCTTCCGTAACGAGATCACACCGGGTAACTTTACCTTCCGTACGAGAGAGTTCGAGCAGATGGAGCTCGAGTTCTTCTGTAAGCCGGATACGGACCTCGAGTGGTTTGCATACTGGAAGCAGTTCTGCCTTGACTGGCTGCTTTCGCTCGGCATTCCGAAGGATATGCTTCGTGCCAGAGACCACTCTCCGGAGGAGCTCTGCTTCTATTCGAAGGCAACCACCGATCTCGAGTTCACCTTCCCGTTTGGCTGGGGTGAGCTCTGGGGTATCGCGGACAGAACCGATTACGATCTCGGACAGCACGAGAAGACCTCCGGTCAGGATATGACCTACTTCGATGAGGAGACCAACACGCATTACATCCCGTATGTTATTGAGCCGTCCCTCGGTGCGGATCGTGTCACCCTTGCCTTCCTCTGCGCAGCATATGATGTGGAAGAGCTGGAGGGTGGCGATGAGCGTACCGTCCTTCGTTTCCATCCGGCCATCGCACCTGTAAAGGTAGGTATCCTTCCGCTTTCGAAGAAGCTGGCAGAGCCGGCACAGGCCATCCATGATGAGCTTGCGAAGTACTGGAACGTCGAGTACGACGACCGTGGAAACATCGGTAAGCGTTACAGAAGACAGGATGAGATCGGTACACCGTACTGCGTAACCTATGATTTCGATTCGGAGAACGATCACTGCGTCACGATCCGTGAGCGTGATTCCATGGCACAGGAGCGTATTCCGATCGATCAGCTGAAGAGCTACTTCGAGGAGAAACTCGCATTCTAAGTTTTTATAGCGTCTGAATAGAGGCCCATCCCGGGATTCGGGGTGGGCCTTTTGGTAAACGGAGTGTTTGGGCTCTCGACGGAGGTTTACTTCACAAATTCGTAACATATGGAAATTATAATATAATCCTGTATAGTAGAAGAGGATTGAAACAGGAGAGAATGCTTATGAAGCATATAGGACTGATGGGGCGTGTGGGCGTCAGCTTCTTCGTCAGCACGGTGCTGCCACTGGTGCTGATGTTTCTGATGTTCCGCGGAGACATCACGATGGGAACGAATATGGCGATTCTGATTCTTGCAGGTCTTTTTCTGATCTGCTGGATCTATATGGGGATCGTGCGTCCGGTCGATGAGCTGAAGGCGGCGGCGAAGCGCATCGAGTCCGGAGATCTCGATTTCACGCTGGAAGCAGAGACGAACGACGAGTTCGGTGAGCTGATGCAGGCCTTCGATGAGATGCGGATTCGTCTCAAGGAAACCCAGGAGGAGAAGATACGAAACGATACAGCCAACCGTGAGCTGGTCTCCAACATTGCCCATGATCTGAAGACGCCGCTGACGGCGATCAAGGGCTACAGCGAGGGCCTGCTCGATGGGGTCGCCAGCAGTCCGGAGATGCAGCGGAAGTATATTCGGACCATCAACAACAAGGCGGCGGAGATGGATCGCCTGATCGACGAGCTGCGCTACTATGTGAAGGTCGAGTCGGATAAGATCCCGTATGATTTTCAGCATATCTGTGTGAAGGATTATTTCCAGGACTGTGCGGAGGAGATCGGACTCGATATGGATTCGCAGGGAATCCGATTCAGCTATCGCAATACGATCGACCCGGAGGTGGAGATGATCGCGGATCCGGAGCAGCTCCGGAAGGTGATCAGTAACATCATTTCGAATTCTGTGAAATATATGGATAAGGAAGAAAAGGAGATCGCGCTGAGTCTGGAGGATGCCGGGGATTTCATCCAGGTGAATATCCGGGATAACGGAAAGGGCATCTCCCGCTCGGATCTGCCGTATATTTTCCAGCGTTTCTTCCGGGCGGACAGCTCGCGCAATTCGATGAAGGGGGGATCCGGTATCGGCCTTTCCATCGTGAAGAAGATCATAGAGGACAGTGGCGGACGGATCTGGGCGAGCTCGAAGGAGGGCGAGGAAACCACGATTCATTTCGTTTTACGTAAATACATCAAGAGCCCGAAGGAGGCGTAAACTATGGATGAGGATAAGAAGAACATACTGATTATAGAGGATGAGCAGTCGATTGCGGAGCTGGAGCGGGATTATCTGGAGATTTCCGGCTTTTCCGTCGATATCGCATCCGATGGTGATACCGGTCTTCAGAAGGCACTGGAGGGCGACTATGCACTCATCATCCTGGATCTGATGCTGCCGGGAAAGGACGGCTTCCAGGTATGTAAGGAGGTCCGGGAGATGAAGGATATACCGATCATCATCGTTTCTGCACGGAAGGATGATATCGATAAGATCCGAGGGCTTGGTCTCGGTGCCGATGATTATGTGACGAAGCCGTTTTCTGCTTCGGAGATGGTGGCACGGGTGAAGGCGCACATGGCACGGTATGCACGTCTCGTCGGCAGCGGCCGGGAGGAGAGCGGGGTCATCGAGATTCATGGACTGAAGATCGATCCGAGTGCCCGCCGCGTATTCGTGAACGGAGAGGAGCGGACCTTTACGACGAAGGAGTTCGACCTTCTCTGCTTCCTCGCCTCGCATCCGAATCATGTATACACGAAGGCGGAGCTCTTCAAGGAGATCTGGAAGATGGATTCCGTCGGTGACATCGCGACCGTCACGGTGCATATCAAGAAGATCCGCGAGAAGATCGAGATGGATTCTGCGAAGCCACAGTATATCGAAACCATCTGGGGTGTCGGATACCGCTTTAAGGTCTGACCGTGAGCTGTCCAGATTTATAAAGCCTTTGAAATTCTTTGATTTACGATGGAATTTCTTAGGCTTTTTTGTGTGGGAAAAATAATTCACGATGTAAACGTTTACATTTTCTGTTCAGACTTTACTAACAATTTTTCCTAAAGTATAATTCGAATAGAGATTTTTCCTCGACATGGGTTAAATCGTATGAGTCGTTTTGCAGAGATCGCCGTCCATGTGTACGGCCTTTTTTTAAGAGATGCACTCATCAACATACATAGGATTAGGAGGATAAGCGATGGCTAAGAAATGGGTTTACTTGTTCACGGAGGGTAACGCAGACATGCGTGAGCTTCTGGGTGGTAAGGGTGCAAACCTTGCAGAGATGACCAATATCGGTCTCCCGGTTCCACAGGGCTTCACCATCACGACAGAGGCCTGCACACAGTACTACGAGGACGGTCGTGAGATCAATGCGGAGATCATGGGTCAGATCGACGAGCATATCGAAAAGATGGAGGAGATTACCGGTAAGAAGTTCGGTGATCACGAGAATCCGCTTCTGGTATCGGTACGTTCCGGTGCACGTGCTTCCATGCCGGGTATGATGGACACCATTCTGAACCTTGGTCTTAACGAGGACGTTGTAAAGGTTCTTTCTGAGAAGTCCGGTAACCCACGTTGGGCATGGGATTCCTACAGAAGATTTATTCAGATGTACTCAGATGTCGTTATGGAAGTTTCCAAGAGCGAGTTTGAGAAGCTGATCGATAAGAAGAAGGAAGAGAAGGGTGTAAAGCTCGATGTCGAGCTGAGCGCAGAGGATCTTCATGATCTCGCAGAGCAGTTCAAGGCGAAGTATAAGGAAGCACTCGGTGAGGACTTCCCGGCAGACCCGAAGGCACAGCTCTATGGCGCAATCAAGGCCGTATTCCGTTCATGGGATAACCCACGTGCAAACGTTTATCGTCGTGACAATGATATCCCATATTCCTGGGGTACTGCTGTAAACGTACAGTCCATGGCATTCGGTAACATGGGTGATGACTGTGGTACCGGTGTAGCCTTCACGAGAGATCCGGCTACCGGTGCAAAGGGCCTCTTCGGTGAGTTCCTTACGAACGCACAGGGCGAGGACGTTGTCGCAGGTGTTCGTACGCCGATGCACATCCAGGAGATGGAGCAGAAGTTCCCGGAGGCATTCGCAGAGTTCGTAAAGGTATGCGAGACCCTCGAGAAGCATTATAGAGATATGCAGGATATGGAGTTTACCGTTGAGCACGGTAAGCTGTACATGCTGCAGACCAGAAATGGTAAGAGAACCGCACAGGCTGCGCTGAAGATCGCCTGCGACCTCGTAGATGAGGGCATGAGAAGCGAGAAGGAAGCCGTTGCGATGATCGATCCACGTAACCTCGATACACTTCTTCACCCGCAGTTCGATAAGGATGCGCTGAAGGCAGCGGTTCCGATGGGTAAGGGCCTCGGTGCTTCCCCAGGAGCGGCATGTGGTAAGGTCGTCTTCACTGCAGAGGATGCAGAGGCGTGGAACGCACGTGGCGAGAAGGTGATTCTCGTTCGTCTCGAGACTTCCCCAGAGGATATCACAGGTATGAAGTCTTCCGAGGGTATCCTGACCGTTCGTGGCGGTATGACCAGCCATGCAGCCGTTGTTGCCCGTGGTATGGGTGAGTGCTGCGTATCCGGCTGCGGTGATATCGTGATGGATGAGGAGAACAAGAAGTTCACACTCGGCGGAAAGACCATCAAGGAGGGAGATTTCATTTCAATCGATGGTACAACCGGTAACATCTACGAGGGTAAGATCGCTACCGTAGATGCTCAGATTTCCGGCGACTTCGGTCGTATCATGGGCTGGGCTGATAAGTATAGAAAGCTCGGCGTAAGAACCAACGCGGATACACCGCGCGATGCTGCAAAGGCACGTGAGCTCGGTGCGGAGGGTATCGGCCTCTGCCGTACAGAGCACATGTTCTTCGACCCGGAGAGAATCGAAGCATTCCGTGAGATGATCTGCTCGGATACGGTAGAAGAGCGTGAGAAGGCACTCGAGAAGATCGAGCCGTATCAGCAGGATGATTTCAAGCAGCTCTTCGAGTCCATGGAAGGCAACCCGGTTACCATTCGTTTCCTGGATCCGCCTCTTCATGAGTTCGTTCCGACCACGGAGCCGGAGATCAAGGCGCTTGCAGAGAAGATGGGCAAGACGGTTGAGCAGATCAAGGCGATCATTACCGGTCTCCACGAGTTCAACCCGATGATGGGTCACAGAGGATGCCGTCTGACCGTAACCTATCCTGAGATCGCAGTTATGCAGACACAGGCGATCATCCGTGCAGCCATCGAGGTAAAGAAAGCACATGCTGACTGGAACCTCGTTCCGGAGATCATGATTCCGCTCGTTGGCGAGGTGAAGGAGTTCAAGTTCGTGAAGGACATCGTCGTAAAGACCGCAGACGAGGAAATCGCAGCGGCTGGCGTAGAGCTCAAGTATGAGGTTGGTACCATGATCGAGATCCCGAGAGCTGCTCTTACAGCTGACGAGATCGCTGCAGAGGCTGATTTCTTCTGCTTCGGTACAAACGACCTTACACAGATGACCTTCGGCTTCTCACGTGATGATGCCGGTAAGTTCCTGAACAGCTACTATGACACCAAGATCTACGAGCAGGATCCGTTCGCAAAGCTCGATCAGAAGGGTGTTGGTAAGCTCATGGATATGTCACTGAAGCTTGGTAAGCCGGTGAACCCGAACCTCCACTGCGGTATCTGCGGCGAGCACGGCGGCGATCCTTCTTCTGTAGAGTTCTGCCACAACATCGGCCTCGACTATGTATCTTGCTCACCGTTCCGTGTACCGGTAGCAAGACTTGCAGCAGCACAGGCTGAGATCAACAATCCGAGAAAGTAATTTCACAGGATCGTGGATTAAATAAGTGATGATAAACACCGGAGACTGTCCTCGACATTCTCCGGTGTTTTATATCGTACACAGGTATGGACAGGGGGGAATTATGGCTGGAGATCATAGCGGACTAAATAAAGAAGAAATGAAAAACATCGCGCTGATCGGTTTTATGGGTGCCGGAAAAACGACAGTATCACATGCACTCAGAGCACTGTATGGACTGACAGAGATCGATACGGATCAGGAAATCGTGCGCCAGGAGGGACGCCCGATTACGGAGATTTTTGCGACGGATGGAGAGGCGTATTTCCGGCAGCTTGAGCACGACGTGGTGCTGCGTTTTCAGGATGTGCATGCGGCGGTGATCTCCTGTGGCGGGGGTCTCGTGATGAATCCGGAAAATGTTAAAAATCTGCGTACATCCTGCATCATTGTTTTTCTGACGGCGACCCCGGAGACGACGCTCCTTCGGGTGAAGGATTCTGCGGATCGTCCGATCCTGAACGGACATATGGATGTCGCGTATATCCGTATGTTGCAGGAGAAGCGCCGGCCGGCGTATGAGGCGGCAGCGGATATATGCGTCGCGACGGACGGGAAGGATGTGGAGACGATCTGCTGTGAAATTATGCAGAAAATGAAGGATTACTCATAATTATATAAATAGTACAGGACCGCGTTATTGTGTTGAAAAGTGCGCAATAACGCGGTTTTTGTATGCTGCTTTTGGCGCTTATTCTGCGCCAGTTTATAATTTTTTTATAATTTTGTTGCGAAATTAACGAAGCTATAATATAATTTTCACGAATAAGACATATTCCACTTGCGAATAATCGTCATGTTTTACACAGATTGTGAGGATAGAAAATGAATCATCAGGAAGTGAATAAGGAACTGCTCCATTTTCTGGATCATAGCCCGAATGCATTTTATGCAGTAGCCAATATGCAGAAGGAACTCGAGGACGCCGGTTTCACCCGCCTCTATGAGGGCTGCCCGTGGACACTGTCCGAGGGCCATGGCTACTATGTGACACGGAACGATTCGGCCATCATCGCCTTTCGTATACCGGAGGGTGAGTATAAGGGCTTCCAGATCATGGCGAGCCACTGCGATTCACCGGTTTTTAAGATCAAGACGAACGCAGAGATCGTCGTGGACAACAGCTATGTCAAGCTGAATGTCGAGAAGTATGGCGGTATGCTCTGTGCACCATGGCTGGATCGTCCGCTTTCCGTTGCCGGTCGTGTAGTCGTTCAGACGGAGGAGGGCATCGCGACGAAGCTGGTCAATGTTGATCGGGATCTTCTCATCATTCCGAACGTGGCGATCCATATGAATCGTCAGGTCAATGACGGTTATGCATTTAATGCACAGGTGGATATGCTGCCGCTGTTCTGTGAGCAGGGTGAGGAGAAGAACCAGTTCATGCAGCTGATCGCAGACGAGGCAGCTGTGCAGGTGGAGGACATCCTGGATACGGATCTCTTCCTGTATAACCGCATGAAGGGAACGACGCTCGGCCTCCATGGCGAGTTCATCGCAAGTGGACGTCTGGATGATCTCCAGTGTGCATTTGCATCTCTGAAGGGCTTCCTCGCGGCCGAGCTGAAACAGTCCATCGCTGTTCACTGTGTCTATGATAACGAGGAGGTCGGCTCCGGTACGAAACAGGGTGCCGCCAGCACCTTCCTGAAAGATACACTCCAGCGCATCAGCCGCGCGATGGGACGCAGCGAGGAGCAGTACCTCATGAGCATCGCTTCGAGCTTCATGGTATCTGCAGATAATGCACATGCCGTGCATCCGAACCATGCCGAGAAGGCAGATCCGACCAACCGCCCGTATATGAACCGGGGAATCGTCATCAAGTACAGCGCGAACCAGAAGTATACGACCGATGGTGTTTCCGGCGCTGTGATGCGCGCGATCTGTAAGAAGGCAGCTGTGCCATGTCAGACCTTCACCAACCGCTCCGATATGCTCGGCGGCTCGACGCTGGGAAATATTTCGCAGGCGCAGGTTGCGCTGAACACCGTCGATATCGGACTGCCACAGCTCGCGATGCACTCTCCGTATGAGACGGCCGGTGCGCGGGATACCGCGTATCTGATCGAGGCGGCGCGGGTACTGTTCAGCTCGAGCTTTGAAGGAAACGGGGACGGCAATTACAGACTGATCTTCTGATCATGATCATGTGTGGATGAGCCCGTGGAACAGGCGAATGCTGATCACCGGGCTTTCAAAACAAAGCGAAATCTGAATTCGTTTCGCTAAACAACAAAAAAGGAGTATACATATGGATTCAAAACACATTAAATGGACGACGCTCGCGTTCATGGCGTTTTCGACGGTCTGGGGCTTCGGAAATGTACTGAACGGCTTCATCTACTTCAACGGTATCCAGGTTATTTTCAGCTGGATCCTCATGTTTGCGCTTTACTTCGTACCATACGCACTGATGGTCGGTGAGCTGGGTTCCGCATTTAAGGAGTCCGGTGGTGGTGTGAGCTCATGGATTCTGAAGACGACAGGACCGAAGCTTGCGTACTATGCAGGCTGGACCTACTGGGCATGCCATATCACCTACATCGCAAGTAAGTCCTCCGGTGGTCTGAAGGCATTGAGCTGGGCTGTGTTCCGTAACGCGGAAGCATACGATACCTTCCCTACACTGGCAGTACAGCTGATCACCTTCTGTATCCTGATTCTGTTCTGCTATATCGCAAGCCGTGGTCTGAACCCGCTGAAGAAGATGGCGACACTGGCAGGTACCAGCATGTTCATCATGTCCATCCTCTACATCATCATGATGTTCGGTGCGCGTGCCATCAATCCGGCTTCTTCCTTCGTGACACTGGATTTCAGTGCGAAGAACCTGATTCCGACCTTCGACTGGAAGTACTTCACCTCCCTGTCCATCCTGGTTTTCGCTGTCGGTGGCTGTGAGAAGATCTCTCCGTATGTTAATAAGGTAGAGAACCCGAGCAAGGGCTTCCCGCGTGCGATGATTAGCCTGGCGATCATGGTTGTGATCTGTGCGATTCTCGGTACCATCGCGATGGGCATGATGTTCGATCCGACCATCATCAACGAGTCCAAGGAGAGCTTCAACTCCTATAACTCGAACGGTTCCTACTGGGCATTCCAGAGACTGGGCGAGTACTATCATATGGGTGACAGCCTGATGATCATTTACGCACTCTGCAACGCGGTAGGTCAGCTTTCCACGCTTGTCATCAGTATCGATGCACCGCTTCGTATGCTGTTTGACAACGAGGATGCGCGTGAGTTTATCCCGTCGAAGCTTCTCAGACAGAATGATAAGGGTGCCTATGTCAACGGTATCAAGATGGTTGCGGTTCTTTCCGGTGCTATCATCCTCGTACAGTCCTTCGTTCCTGGTGCAGCGACCGTTCTGAAGCAGCTCACCAAGCTGAACTCCGTATGTATGCCGATGCGTTATCTCTGGGTATTTGCAGCGTACATCGCACTTCGTAAGGCGGAGGACAGGTTCAAGCCGGAGTATCGTTTCGTGAAGAATCATAACGTGGCTATGTTCTTCGGCTGCTGGTGCTTCTTCGTGACCGCGGCGAGCTGTCTGCTCGGTGTTTATGATGAAGACCTGTTCACCATGTGTCTCAACATCATCACACCGTGCGTACTGACAGCACTCGGTATCATCCTTCCGATTCTGAAGAAGAGAGAGGATGCAGCGAAGGCCTGATCCTTCAGATGCTGAAAGAGAGGATGCAGCGAAAGGCATCATGGCGTATGCCCGGAAAGCATCTACAGGAAAACAGATACAAAATGCTTTGCCAGGATGTAGAGAAATCTGCATCTTGGCAAATTTTGACAAGAAAAGTGAACCGGTTTACCGCAACATTCACAAACTTTGTGAAGAGTGCCTGTGAAGGCTTGAACCGGGGTACCAAATCAACTATGATGATGCTGGTATGGATGTATTCAGGCATCGTGCCTGAGAACATAGAAGTAAGAAAAATGGAAGAAAAAGGAGATTTGTTATGGCTGGAATTCTTGATAAGTTCAGACTTGATGGCAAGGTTGCATGGGTAACCGGCGCATCCTATGGACTGGGTCTAGCATATGCGAAGGCATTTGCTGAGGCTGGCGCAAAGAAGGTCGTTTTCAATGATATCAATCAGGAGCTCGTAGACAGAGGTATCGCAGAGTACCAGAAGCTCGGCATCGATGCATACGGTGTCGTATGTGATGTTACGAACGAGGAGCAGGTAAACGCACTCGTGAAGGATATCGAGGAGAAGTTCGGTGGTGTTGATATCCTGGTAAATAATGCCGGCATCATCAAGAGAATCCCGATGGTTGAGATGACGAAGCAGCAGTGGGATCAGGTTATTAATGTCGATCTCACCGGTCCTTTCCTCTGCGCAAAGGCTGTCCTTCCAGGCATGATCAAGAAGGGCTACGGCAAGATCATCAACGCATGCTCCATGATGTCTGAGCTTGGTCGTGAGACGGTATCTGCTTATGCAGCTGCCAAGGGCGGCCTCAAGATGCTCACAAAGAACATCTGCTCTGAGTATGGTCAGTACAACATTCAGTGTAACGCGATCGGACCTGGCTACATCGCTACTCCGCAGACTGCTCCGCTTCGTGCAAAGCAGGCAGACGGTTCCATGGCTCCGTTTGATCGTTTCATCCGTTCGAAGACACCTGCACAGCGCTGGGGCGAGACAGAGGACCTCGAGGGTCTCGCTGTATTCCTCGCTTCTCCGGCATCTGACTTCATCAACGGTCAGGTCGTATACATCGATGGTGGTATCCTCGCGTACATCGGTCAGGATCCTAGCCAGCTCGATGAGTCCAAGTTCCAGGACGTTACAGGCGTTGAGGATATCAAGGTAGCAGATCACTGATCTTGGTTTTCTGGATACGTTCACGAGAGACTGCTGCGGCAGTCTCTCGTTTTCTTTTAGTAGAAAATATGCTACACTGCATGAGAGAAGGCAGACAGGAAAACCAGGAGGTTTATATATGGCAGATTATACTGAAAGAGCCAACCAGAAGCTGGTTGACGCGATCCATGCACTGAAGGCATCAAATGGTGAAAACACAGGTGCGGAGCAGATCGTGATGGAGGAGATGGCGGGTGCTGAGTTCATCATGCCGGTACGTATCGTCGGCGAGAAGGCACGTGAGCGTAAGCTTCTGTATGGTGTCACCGCAAACAAGGACGGTGCACACTTCTACATGGTATTCACGAGCCGGGCAAATCTGAAGGCATGGTTTAAGAGCGAGCCGGTACAGAGCGTGAAGCACAGCTTCGAGGAGGCGGCCGATATCGCGATGAACGATCGGCAGATCTACGGCTTCGTTCTGAACCCGGGTACGGATGATTTCATCGTCGCCCGTGAGATGATCATCGATCTTCGCACGAAGATCAAGGGCGCTGAGCTCGGACTCGAGGGTGAGAAGTCCAGCGCAGACGAAGACATCATTTTCAAGAATGTCCGGGAGGATCAGACGACAGCGGATCTTCTGAATGCACTGACCGGTGCGATGCGGAGCGATCGTAATGTGGCGGCGGGGTACATCCGTGACATGGTCCGCAATGGACACACGGATTACTGCGTTATCGTTCGTCACATCGGTTCGATGGATGAGACCTTCCCGAGACTGATGGCAGCGGCACGTCGTGCCAGCCGTGGACGCTCTGTGGCACTTCTGTCGGCACGTGCGCCGATCGCGGCGAAGGCGATCGAGGGTCAGCAGCCGTTCTATCAGAGAGCGTTTAAGATCGTCGAGCCGTAAGCCGGAAGCAGCAGGCATTGATTCCTTCTGAATGGGGAAAATGCATGAAAATGACGGATCAGGCGAAAGGAGGGGCGGATGGCGGAGTTGACACATGTGGATCACCGTGCGTTCGGACCGCTGTATGATGCGGATTCGGAGGTGCTGGTGCTGGGCTCGATTCCTTCGCCGAAGTCGCGGGAAATGAAGTTCTACTACGGACATCCGCAGAATCGTTTCTGGAGGGTTATGGCGACAGTGCTGGCGGAGACATTGCCTGAAAGTGTCGAGGAGAAGTCCGCGATGATGCGGCGTCACCACATCGCCCTCTGGGATGCGCTGAGTGAGTGCGATATCGTGGGCGCATCGGATGCCAGCATCCGAAATCCGGTTCCGACGGACATCGAGGGACTCCTGAAGAAGACGAAGATCACGCGCATCTTCTGCACGGGTGCGAGCTCGTATAAGTACTATGAAAAGTATCAGTACCCGCGGACCGGTATCCATGCGGTGAAGCTTTCGTCGACGTCGCCGGCGAACTGTGCGGTATCTTTTGAGCGTCTCGTGACGGAATATCAGCAGATCATCGCAAATAATTCTTGACTTACTTATGTAAGGAAATGTATTATGGGCATATTACATAACAGTTACTGTTAGGAAAGAGGTATTTCTATGAAGCATATTATGACATTAAACACAAGAGATATGAAGAGATCCGAGGAGAAGGGCGGCTGTGGCGAGTGCCAGACATCCTGCCAGTCTGCTTGCAAGACCAGCTGTGGTATCGCTAACCAGCAGTGTGAGAACAAGAACGCTTAATATCAGGTTCGTGTATCGACCGGGGCATGAACAGCCCCGGTTTTTTATTGCTTATCGATTTTGGTTTTTTGTATCGATTTTCTGATCGTTTTTCGATCATTAGAGTAGGAGATTTCATGATTCATCAGTATAAACTCAATGGTTATAACATCGTTCTCGATGTATACAGCGCAAGCGTTCATGTGACCGACGACCTGGCTTATGACGCGATCCATCTGATCGACAGCGGCATGAGTGAAGAGGCAGCGACGGAAGAGCTTCGCACGGTGCATCCGGAAGCATCGGCGGAGGAGCTCGCGGATACCTTCGCGGATATCCATGAGCTGACGGAGCAGGGAAAGCTCTTTACGAAGGATGTCTATGAGAAGGCCGCCGGCTATCTCAAGCAGCAGTCCACGGTGGTGAAGGCACTCTGCCTCCTCGTGGCACATACCTGTGATCTGAACTGCAGCTACTGCTTCGCATCCCAGGGAAAGTTTCATGGTAAGGAAGGGATCATGACCATCGAGACCGCTAAGCGTGCGATCGACTTCCTGGTAGAGAATTCCGGAAACCGTCGGAATCTCGAGGTCGATTTCTTCGGTGGTGAGCCGCTGCTGAACTTCGAGCTCTGTAAGGAAACCGTGGCGTACGCGCGTTCCATCGAGAAGGCGCACAATAAGAACTTCCGCTTCACGCTGACGACAAACGGTGTCAAGCTGACAGACGAGGTCATCGAGTGGGCGAATAAGGAGTGCTACAATGTCGTTCTTTCACTGGATGGACGGAAGGAGGTCCATGACCGCTTCCGTGTCGATCGTGCAGGTCGCGGCTCCTATGACCGTATCGTGCCGAACTTCCAGAAGTTCGTCGAGTCCCGTGGTGATAAGAGCTACTATATGCGCGGAACCTTCTCCCACTACAACACGGATTTTACAAACGATATCTTCCATATGGCGGATGATCTCGGCTTCTCCGAACTCTCTATGGAGCCGGTTGTCACCGATCCGTCCAGCCCGAGTGCGCTGACCGAGGAGGACCTTCCGGTTCTGTACGAGCAGTATGAGATTCTCGCGAAGGATATGCTGCGTCGTGAGAAGGACGGTAAGCCGATCACCTTCTATCATTACATGATCGATCTCGAGCACGGTCCATGCGTGTACAAGCGTGTGTCCGGCTGCGGCTCAGGAACGGAGTATATGGCTGTGACTGCCTGGGGTGACCTCTATCCTTGCCATCAGTTCGTAAACGATCCGGAGTATAAGCTCGGTAACATCTGGGATGGTGTGCAGCATGAGAACATCCGTGATGAGTTTAAGGAGTGCAATGTTTATTCCCGTCCGGAGTGTAAGGAGTGCTGGGCACGTATGTACTGTGCCGGCGGCTGCGCAGCCAATGCCCTGCATGCTACCGGTGATATCCACGGTGTCTATGAGTATGGCTGTAAGCTCTTCCGTAAGCGGATGGAGTGTGCGCTCATGATGAAGGTGGCGGAGGCCGAGATGGCTCAGGAAGCAGATGAAGAAGCATAATCTGAAAGATCAGCTGGATCAGTATCTGAATCAGCAGTATTATCCGATGCATATGCCGGGACATAAGCGCCGCGTGGCGGTCGTACCGGAGTGTGTTCTGCGTTATGATCTGACGGAGGTCTCCGGGACGGATGACCTCCACCATGCGTCGGGGATCCTGAAGGACGCCATGGCACGAACGAGTGCACTGCATGGCGCGGACCGAAGCTGGTATCTGGTCAATGGAAGCACCTGCGGGAATCTCGCAGGTGTTTCTGCTATCGTGCCCTATGATGGAGAACTGATCGTCGCGCGAAACTGCCATCGTTCGGTGTTCCATGCGATCGAGCTTCGCCATGCGCATCCGCACTGGCTCTGGCCATCCATGGATCCGGCAACCGGCATTTTCGACAGCATCCGGCCGGAGGCGGTGGAAGCACTGCTCGACGAGTATCCGGAGAGCCGCGCGGTGGTACTGACGAGTCCGAGCTATGAGGGCGTGGTTTCGGATATCCGGCGCATCGCGGATCTCTGTCATCAGCATGGGATCCCGCTGATGGTGGATGAAGCACATGGCGCACATCTCGGTCTCGTGCCGGAGGCGGGCTTCCCGGACAGTGCGACCCGCCAGGGCGCGGACATCAGTGTGCAGTCGGCACACAAAACCCTGCTGGGCATGACGCAGACGGCGTATCTTCATCTGCGTGGAGAGCGGGTATCGGAAAGCGTCATCGAGGAAAAGCTGTCGATCTTTGAAAGCTCTTCGCCATCGTATCCGCTGATGCTGTCGCTGGCGGGCTGTACCGAATGGATGGAGCAGGAGGGACGGCAGTGCTTTATGGACTGGGCAGCAGCACTTCGGGCCTTCGATGAAACGATCCGGTCACTTCGACACCTGCGCGTGCTTTGCCATGGTGAAGATGCGGTGAATGCACATGCGTTTTATGCATTTGATCCGAGTAAGCTCGTGATCGACTGCAGCGCGACGCGGCTCAGCGGCTATGCGATGATGGATCTCCTGCGGATGTACTTTCACTATGAGCTGGAGATGGCGCAGCCGGGCTATGCGCTCGCGATGACCGGGCCGGGCGACGATTTTGCGGAGCTTCCGCGTTTCGCAGAGGCGCTGCGGATGATCGACCAGGTACTGGATGAGGATGAAAATGCAGATTCGGTACGCACTTTGGTGGATGGCACGTCGACGGATGTGGATATGTCCGCCTTGAGAGAAGCCGTACGGAGAAAATGTGCGACCGATACGATGGCGGAAGTGCGAAACAGCGCTGAATCGGCACGCCTCGCGATGGTGGACATCCCGAGCCTGCAGGAGGCGACACCGAAGGAAATGGTACAGACTCCGTGCGAGGCGGTGGAAGCGGCTGTGGAGATGGTGCCGGTCGCGGCGCTCCAGGGACGCGTTTCCGGAGAGTATGTCTATAGCTACCCACCTGGGATTCCACTTCTGGTACCGGGGGAACGCATCACCGAGGCGATGGTCCGCTACCTGCAGCAGGCAGATAAGCGATATGATGAACTTCGTTATTCGCGCTCGGAAGCTGTGCCTGGAAGGGTCGCCTGTCTCACGCAGGTATGAAGTGCTCCTGCTGTCTGTGATAAAAATATATAAACAGGCTGAAAAACCGGTGGCGATGCCGCCGGTTTTTCAGCATCTTACGTAAAAGCATGCGGATGTGCAATTTTTTGCATAGCTGCATGCTATCTTTATACCTGTAAGGCAAACATACATTTTTAGAACAAATATTTGCAAACGACTGTTTACAAAACAAACGTACCGTGTTATGATGTGGATAGTTGATGAAGGAGGCAGAGCACATGAGAATTAATCTGAAAACTTTCGAGCTGGTAGCGATGATTATTTTAGGGATGGGCGTGATGGCATCCCTGTGTGAGTTCCACCAGGTGCGCTGGATCGGTTATGTCCTGAGCGCGGGCAGTGTGTATCTGCTGTATGAGATCGACCGGGAGCGTGCGCGCCAGCGTCATCGCGCGGCGTTTTACAGACGCATGGGACGGATCGTGGAGTCCAGACTGGCGGATACGATCTGAGAGAAGATCGGCAGGCTCTGTCAGAAAAACCAGCTGAAGCTGCATCATATGATATATACGCGCCCACCGCTGCATGAAAAAGTGCAGTGCTGGGCGCGTTCTGTTTTTTGAAGAGATGGAGAAACTACAGGATGTTGATGCCGTGTCTGTATCCGAGACGTTGCCATCTGGAGAAGATGGTTTAAGTGCGAATAAAAATCATGTTATAATGTCCGTGCTGGAAAAAACGTCATTATAACAGAAAAAACGAGGGCAGGATCATGGCAGCAGGTAGCGAGAGAGGCTGTCGAGCGTTGCCTGCGGAAAAAGTGAGAAAGGTTTTTATATATGAAAATAGTAGAGAAAATCACGCAGGAGCTCGGACTGAAGACCTGGCAGACGGAGGCGGTCATCCGACTGATCGATGAGGGAAATACGATCCCGTTTATCGCACGTTACCGCAAGGAGACGACGGGTGCGATGCACGATGACGTGCTGCGTGCCTTCGATGAGCGTCTGCGTTATCTTCGGAATCTGGAGGAGCGGAAGGAGACGATTCTCGCCTCGATCGAGGAGCAGGGAAAGCTGACGGCTGCCCTGCGGAAGGAAATCGAGGAAGCAGAGACGGCGGTGAAGCTCGAGGATATCTACCGTCCATATAAGCCGAAGCGTCGCACCCGTGCGATGATCGCCCGTGAGCGTGGCTTGGAACCGTTGGCGCTTTACATTCTCTCGGGGCAGGGGAAGCCGGCGGTTCCGGTGGAGGCGGAGAAGTATGTCGATGCGGAGCATGAAGTACCGGATGTAAAGGCGGCGATCCAGGGCGCAGAGGATATCATCGCAGAGACGATGTCGGATAGTGCAGCGCTGCGTGCCTGGATCCGCCGGAAGAGTGTGGAGGAGGGCTGCATCGTATCCGCTGCCCGGACGAAGCAGCAGGCTGCGGAACACAGCGTATATGATAACTACTATGCATATTCAGAGCCGATTCGTAGGATTCCGGGCCACCGTGTACTGGCACTGAATCGTGGTGAAAAGGAGAAGATCCTCAGCATCCGGCTGGAGGTGCCGGAGGCGGAGATTCTTCACTTTATGGCGCAGAAGATGGGCGCAGAACAGCATCCATCGAGTGCGTCCTATATTCGCGAGGCCTGTGTTGATGCCTATAAGCGGCTCATCGGGCCGTCGATCGAGACGGAGATCCGGAATGATCTGACGGATCGGGCAGAGGATGGAGCGATTCAGGTCTTCCGTGAGAACCTGCGGCAGCTGCTGATGCAGGCCCCGCTGAGCGGAAAGACCGTACTGGGCTGGGATCCGGCCTTCCGTACCGGCTGTAAGATCGCGGTGGTGGATCCGACCGGAAAGGTGCTGGATACGACGGTGGTTTTCCCGACGGCACCGCAGAACCGCGTGGAGGAGGCGATGCGGACCATCGAAGACCTGATCCGAAAGTATCATGTGGATGTGATTTCACTCGGCAATGGTACAGCCTCCCGTGAATCCGAGCAGATCATCGCAGATTATATAAAGAAGGATCATCTGCCAGTGCAGTATGTGATCGTGAACGAGGCGGGGGCGTCTGTCTATTCTGCGTCCGCACTTGCGACAGAGGAGTTCCCGAATTTCGATGTAGGGCAGCGCTCGGCGACCTCGATGGCGCGACGGCTGCAGGATCCGCTGGCAGAACTTGTTAAGATCGATCCGAAGTCGATCGGTGTCGGACAGTATCAGCATGATATGAACCAGACGAAGCTGAGTGAGCAGCTGTCGAGTGTCGTCGAGGACAGCGTCAACAGCGTCGGTGTCGATGTGAACACCGCAAGCTTCGCGCTCCTGTCGTATGTGTCAGGCATCAATAAGACCATCGCACGAAACATCGTCGCCTACCGCGAGGAGAAGGGCGACTTTCGCTCCCGTAAGGAGCTCCTGAAGGTGGCGAAGCTCGGCCCGAAGGCATACGAGCAGTGTGCCGGCTTCCTGCGGATACGGAATGGAAAGGAAGCGCTGGATAACACAGCGGTGCATCCGGAAAGCTATGCTGTTGCGAAGGCACTTCTCACATCGATGGGATATACGGAGGAGGATCTTCAGAGTGGGAAGAATGCGCAGCTGGCGGCGAAGCTGCAGTCTGCGAAGAGCTCGATTCCGGCACTGGCAGAACAGCTACAGGTCGGTGTCTATACGCTCGAGGATATCGTGCAGGAGCTGATCCGGCCGGGACGTGACCCTCGGGAGGATGTACCGGCACCGGTGCTTCGCTCGGATGTGCTCGATTTTGATGATCTGAAGCCGGAGATGGAGCTTCAGGGAACCGTTCGAAATATCGTGGATTTCGGCGCGTTCGTCGATATCGGTGTGCACCAGGATGGACTCGTGCATATCTCGCAGCTCGCGGATCGATTTGTGAAGCATCCGCTCGACGTCGTAAAGGTCGGCGACATCGTTCGCGTCCGGGTGCTGTCGGTGGATAAGACACGGAAAAAGATCTCACTCACGATGAAAGGCGTAGACCAGCACCGCTAAGGGCGGCATAGCGATGAAAATCAAGCAGGGCTCCGGAGGGAAGGCAACAGAAGTCATCCCTCCGGGGCCCTGCTTAATTCTTGAACCGTCGGCAGGACCGAATGCGCCGGATGCATAGCCCTCCGGGGCTCTGCCGGATTTTTGCCTGCGGACACCGTGGATACCGAGATGTATTAGCACGTTGAATTGTAACACTTTCCGACATTAAAAATTTAAATCGATTGTAATAACAGTTATATGTGTTATAATTGGCCGTGATATTTTTTATTAGGGGGTTATCAAATGGATAACAAAGAACAGTTCAAGCCATTTATCCCGGCTGAGAAGATCGTTCCTGAAATGACCGCTTTCTCGATCATTATGGGTGCCATTCTCGCCGTGATCTTTGGTGCAGCCAATGCTTACCTGGGATTACGAGTTGGTATGACCGTGTCCGCTTCGATCCCGGCAGCCGTTATCTCGATGGGTGTCATTCGTGTGATTCTTCATCGTGATTCTATTCTCGAGAACAATTTCGTTCAGACCGTAGGTTCCGCCGGTGAATCACTGGCTGCCGGCGCGATCTTCACGCTTCCGGCGATGTTCCTGTGGGCGAAGGATGGTCTCATGGAGAAGCCGAATCTCGTAGAGATCATGATTATCTGTCTCATCGGCGGTCTTCTCGGTGTATTCTTCATGGTACCACTTCGTAACGCGCTGATCGTGAAGGAGCACGGCACACTTCCGTATCCGGAAGGTCAGGCCTGTGCAGAGGTACTGCTCGCTGGTGAGGAGGGTGGCGATTCCGCTTCCGTTGTATTTGCGGGTCTCGGAATTTCTGCTGCTTTCAAGTTCGTCATCGACGGTCTCGGCCTCGTTCCGAGTGAGATCAACACACCGAGTACCGGTCTCGGCAGCTTCAAGGGCCAGATAGGTACCCAGATCTACCCGGCGGTCTTCTCTGTAGGTTATATCTGCGGACCGAAGATTTCTTCTTATATGTTCTGCGGTGGTGTCATCTCCTGGATGATGCTGATTCCGCTGATCGTTATGTTCGGTTCAGACGCCGTACTGTATCCTGGCACAGCACCGATCGGTGAGATGTTTGCACAGGGTGGTGTGAGCGCCATCTGGGGAAGCTATATCCGCTACATCGGTGCCGGCGCACTGGCAACCGGTGGTATCATTTCCCTCATCAAGTCTCTTCCGATGATCGTGACCACCTTCCGTGATTCCATGAAGGCACTCGCGGGTGGCCAGGGTGGAAGTGAGCTTCGTACAGATAAGAATATCAGCATGAAGGTGGTTGTCATCTGTCTTGCAGTTCTTATCGTTCTGACCGGTGTTCTTCCGCAGATCCCGGTTGGCATCGGCGGCGCAGTCCTGATCGCGATCTTCGGTTTCTTCTTTGCGGCCGTTTCATCCCGCATGGTTGGTATCGTTGGTTCTTCCAACAACCCGGTATCCGGTATGGCGATTGCGACACTTCTATTCTCCACCATCATCCTGAAGGCCACCGGCGCAGAGGGTGCAGCAGGCATGAAGGCAGCGATTGCCATCGGCACGGTGATCTGTATCGTAGCAGCCATCGCCGGTGATACCTCACAGGATCTGAAGACCGGTTACCTCGTAGGTGCGACACCGATCAAGCAGCAGTATGGTGAGATCATCGGTACCATCGTATCGGCGATCGCCATCGGTGGTGTTCTCTACCTTCTCGATGCAGCCTGGGGCTTCGGCTCGGAGCAGCTCGGTGCACCGCAGGCGACCCTGATGAAGATGATCGTTGAGGGCGTTATGGGTGGTAAGCTTCCATGGAGTCTGGTCATCGTGGGTGTCGTTCTTGCATGTGTGGTTGAGATCCTCGGTATCCCGGTGCTTCCGTTTGCCATCGGTGTTTATCTTCCGGTTCAGCTCAACGCATGCATCATGATCGGTGGTCTCGTTCGTCTGTACTTCGATCGTAAGAAGTATGCTTCCGAACAGGAGCAGACCAGAGTGACCAATCGTGGCGTACTTTACTGCTCTGGTATGATCGCCGGTGAGGGTCTCGTCGGCATCGTTCTGGCGATTCTTGCTGTTATCGGTGTATCCGATAAGATCAACATGGCAGGCGTACTGAATCTCAGCGCAGGCGCTGGCAACATCGCTTCTGCTGTCGTATTTGCGGTGATGATTCTTCTTGTGTTCAAGTTCACACTTGGCGGCAGGAAGAACGCATAAGGAATTCTCTATGGGTAAAAAGCCGAAGCTTAGTAAAGACGAGACCATCGCACTGTACAACAGCTATGTACCGGTGATCTCTCAGAAAATCAAAGAGTGGAAGATGGGCGAGGATGGACTCGTGACCCTCAGTATCGAGAATAAGGGCGCGATGAATACCATCATGCAGAAGCTCTTCCGAAAACCACGCATCTCCTATGTCCATCTGGACGAAACGGGAAGCTATATCTGGCAGCAGCTGGATGGGAAAACAAACGTGGCAGGCATCGCACAGGCGGTCCACGCACACTTCGGAGAGAAGGCGGAGCCTCTCTATGAACGTCTGCTGAAATTCTTTGAAATCGTCGAAAGCTATGACTTCATCTTCTGGCTGAAGCCGGATGTGAGATAAAACAGAATATGCTCTGAAGGCAGTGGAGGAGACTCCGCTGCCTTTTTTGTAATAGTGCCGCTGAGGGGGTCCGGCAGGAAAGGCAGAACGAAGCGTATCACCATCGATGTCTTGACAATCAAATGAAGCTCCATTATGATGATATAGTTAAATAAATTTAACTAAAATATTCGAGGCTTTATAGGAGAAGAGATGAAACTGGGAACGAAGGAACTGATGGTGCCGCTTTTACAGGGCGGAATGGGCGTCGGTGTGTCGCTGGGCGGACTCGCAGGCGCTGTGGCCCGGGAAGGGGCCATGGGCTGTATCAGCACAGCCGATGTCGGCTTCCGCGAGCCGGATTTCAGACAGCATCCGGAGGAGGCGAATCTGCGTGCGCTGGAGAAGGAAATCCGAAAGGCGAAGGACATCGCCGGCGGGCATGGCCTCATCGCCATCAATGCGATGGTCGTGACACGCCAGTTTGGCGATGCGATCCGCGCAGCGGTAAAGGCAGGCATCGATGCCGTGATTTGCGGTGCGGGTCTACCACTGAACCTGCCGGAATTTGTACCGGAGGGAAGCGCGCTGATCGCCCCGATCGTCTCGAGCGCGAAGGCGGCGACGGTCATCATACGCATGTGGCAGCGGAAATATAAGCGCTATCCTGATTTCGTTGTGATGGAAGGATACAAAGCCGGCGGACATCTCGGCTTCGATCGTGCGGATTTGCAGGAAGGCAGATGCCGCAGAAATGAAGACATCATCCCGGAGCTCATTTCGGCACTGAAGCCGTTTGAGGAAGCTGCAGGCCATCCGATCCCTGTGTTCGCCGCGGGCGGTATCTGGGACCATGACGATTTTCGGGCAATGCAGGCGGCCGGAGCGGCTGGTGTGCAGCTCGCCACCCGTTTCATCGGAAGCTATGAATGCGACGCCTCTCAGGCCTATAAGGATGTCCTTCTGAACGCAAAGGCAGAAGATCTCCGTATCATTCAGAGCCCGGTCGGTATGCCTGGACGCGCCGTGTACACCCCGCTCCTTCAGCGCATGGAAGAGGAGGGCCGCGTTGCCCCAACCCACTGCTACCGTTGCATCTCCGTATGCAATCCGGCAGAAACGAAATACTGCATCACACAGGCCCTCACAGACGCCGTACTCGGCGACGTAGAGCACGGGCTCTTCTTCTCCGGCGCCAACGTCGAACGGCTCACAAAGATGGAACACGTAAAAGACATCATTCAGGATGTAGCAGGAGAGATATAAAACGGTATGCCGCCCCTTCTGACACCCTGAAAATATTTTGAAAAAAGTGAAAATGACGCTTGACATGCCCTGGTTTGTCTGTTAAAGTATGCAACTGTCGCCGCAAGCGAAACGGACACAAAGCTCCATCGCAAGCGAATGACAAAAAGAAATTTTAAAAAGTGCTTGACACAAGCGAAACGGTTTGCTAATATATACAAGCTGCCGCGAGACGAGAGCACAACGAACCTTGAAAATCAAAGATCGATTAATACACAGACCCTGAAGATTCTAAAGAATTTTCAGAGACCAGCAATGGTCAAGCGATCAAGAGATCGCGCGAATTTATTCGCAGTAAAACAACGGACAGAACAAAGCTAAGCGAGTTCTGAATCGGAAAGAACTTAAAGGCTTCGGCCTTAACATTTAATATGAGAGTTCGATCCTGGCTCAGGATGAACGCTGGCGGCGTGCCTAACACATGCAAGTCGAACGAGACTGATTAGAATGAGATTTCGGTTGATTTCTATGAAAGTCGAGTGGCGGACGGGTGAGTAACACGTGGGTAACCTGCCTTACAGAGGGGGATAACAGTTTGAAAAGACTGCTAATACCGCATAAGCACACAGTACCGCATGGTACGGGGTGAAAAGATTTATCGCTGTAAGATGGACCCGCGTCTGATTAGCTAGTTGGCAGGGTAACGGCCTACCAAGGCGACGATCAGTAGCCGACCTGAGAGGGTGATCGGCCACATTGGGACTGAGACACGGCCCAAACTCCTACGGGAGGCAGCAGTGGGGGATATTGCACAATGGAGGAAACTCTGATGCAGCGACGCCGCGTGAGTGAAGAAGTATTTCGGTATGTAAAGCTCTATCAGCAGGGAAGATAATGACAGTACCTGACTAAGAAGCCCCGGCTAACTACGTGCCAGCAGCCGCGGTAATACGTAGGGGGCAAGCGTTATCCGGATTTACTGGGTGTAAAGGGAGCGTAGACGGAACGGCAAGTTTGAAGTGAAATACC
>NZ_JBQHVY010000007.1:0-105877 GCF_052064255.1 Oribacterium sp. HCP3S3_B9 | reverse complement strand
TTGAAGACTACAAGGTTGATAGGGCTAAGCTGTAAGTGCTGCAAAGCATTCAGGTGATAGTTACTAATAGGTCGAGGGCTTATCCAATGTGCGCAAGACGAGTGAAGCGTGGAGATTTACATCCACATTCACGAGTATGCGGCATCTACGACAGTAGATGTGCTGGTAGGTTTGATGTTTTAAAATCTTTCTTTAGAATGAAAGATTTTGCAGATATTCTTGTTATTATTCCTTCATAGCTCAGTCGGTAGAGCACGCGGCTGTTAACCGCGGTGTCGTTGGTTCGAGTCCAACTGGAGGAGCTTCTGGACAGTGGGATTAAGACATCGATGCTTGTCTTAACCCTATTTGTTTTTTAAAAATGTATTTTATGGCGAGATAGCCAAGTGGTAAGGCATGGGTCTGCAACACCCTGAGCGCCGGTTCGAATCCGACTCTCGCCTCTCTTTGGCGCCATGGTCAAGCGGTTAAGACACCACCCTTTCACGGTGGTATCACGAGTTCGAATCTCGTTGGCGTCATCAGGTCCTGGGAAGTATCCTGGGACTTTTTTGTGCCCGGAAATAAAAAAAGATTCGGAATATGTGAATCAGAAGTATATGTTTCGAACATATCTCGCATATATAATGAGCAGAAATCCAGGTGTCAGAAAAAATTTTAAAATTATCGGTCGAAGATAATTCTCTACATATATAATATGAAAACGATTCAGGATGGAAATACATACTACATAAGGTATAGTCTGAAAACAGACCATAGTCGTTTTGCGGACTATAGTCTACATGTAGACTATATGCAGAATGAAATTTATACGGTATAATGCAATTGTTCACGAGAAAGTACAATCCTCGGAACATCCGGCAGATGTTGTTTGGAGAGCGAGACGTCTACGGATTGCGATCTGCGAAGGTTTAGTGGTGCCTCTGCGGTCGCAGATCCCCCTCTTTTCGAATCATCCTGACTATTTTAAATGTTTTGGCGATTCAGAACGAAAAAACAATGTGTTCATGATGTTCGGTGGTGCATACAGACGATCTGGGATTGGTCTGATGTGTATCTCCGGCAGGAGAGGAGCAGTATGGATTACCAGATGAACGTGAGATTTCTTGAAGGCCTTCAGAGACTTCGTGAGAAGGGCTTTCAGATCCTGTTTAATGGAGAAGAGTGCCCGGCTGAAAACTGGGACCAGATGCTTCATCGGAAAGATGGGGGATTTTTTAAACGAGAATATGTCGATGCGTGCTCATCCTCGATTAATTTCCAGTGGGTATCACTGGCATGAGGGAGCAGGTAGCGTAAAAATCTGTAGAAAATCGTAAGAAAGGGGGTCGGTATTGGTACGGCCTCCTTTCTTGTATTCAATATGGATTTTTGTTATTATTTACGGGTCAGAATAGTAAACTTGAGATCTGGTGGAGGCTGACATGACGGTTAAGGAAACATTGATCCGATTATTTGAAGAAAACAAGGGACACTATATCTCCGGTGAGGAAATCGCACAGGAGCTTCACTGCTCTCGTACGGCGGTCTGGAAGGCGGTAAATCAGCTGAAGGAGGATGGCTATGAAATCGAGGCTGTAAAAAATAAGGGATACATGCTTTCACTGGAAAGTGATGTGCTGTCAGAACAGGCCATCTCCCGTTATCTGGAGCATGCGTATCCGGTTTCGGTATTTCAGGAGATTACGAGTACGAATGATGTGCTGAAGAAGCTGGCGGTTTCAGAGCACGTGCCGGAAGGGACAACGGTGATTTCCGATTATCAGACCGGCGGCAAGGGAAGACTCGGGCGCAGTTTCTTCTCACCGAAAGGAACCGGTCTTTATATCAGCATGCTGCTTCGTCCGGAGGGTACCGTCATGGATAATCTGATGCTGACCGCGCAGTCTGCCGTCGCAGTTTATCGTGCTGTCTGCAAGGTCTGCGGAGTCGAGCTTTCCATCAAGTGGGTCAATGACCTGTATTATGAGGGCCACAAGGTCTGTGGTATTCTCTCGGAGGGGCAGACCAGTATGGAGTCGGGCCGCATGGAATTCGTCATCGTCGGCATCGGCATCAATCTTTATGAACCGGAGGAGGGCTTCCCGGAGGATATCCGCGAGAAGGCCGGATCGATTCTCGGAAAGCGTTCCGAGGGAAAAATCGTGGATCGTAACCGCATCGCAGCGGAGCTGATTCGGGAGTTCTATGCGCTCGCACCGGAGAAGACACTGGCACAGGAATACATCGATCATAACATGGTGCCGGGACATGACATCATGGTCATCGATGGAAAGACACAGCGGCCGGCCAGAGCCACCGGCATCCGCCCGGACGGAACGCTGGAGATCGTCGAGCAGGATGGAAGCGAGGGTACACTGGTTTTCGGTGAGGTCTCGGTGCGTCTGCGGGATGGCGATCAGATCGTGTACAAATAAGTTTGGGAGTCATGTGAAATGAGTGATTATAGAAAGCGGAGTACGAAACGAAAGAAGCGAAAGGAGGCGACGCTGGTCGGGGATCTGTTTAAGATTCTTTTTGCGGTGTCGATGCTGATCATCGCGATCCTGGTGGCGTTTTTCGTATTTAAAAATGTGAGTGGCTTTACGCTTCCAGATCTTCGGGTGACCGCGGCAGAAACACAGGAGAGTGAAACAGCGACCGTGGTCAGCATTGACACGAAGAAGAGTGCTGAGGTCGAAACGAGCGCTCAGATCCAGGTGACAGAAAGTGCGCAGCAGCCGTCGGAAACGGCAGCGACCGGTGCCGAGGATGAGGAGATCGAAAAGAAGATCGAGTCCGTTGAAGCCTCCATCGAGGAGAGTGTAAAGTCCTCTGAAGCAGAGTCGAAGAAGGAAAGCACGGCGGAAGACGAAAGCAGAGAGACGAAGGAATCGAAGTCCACGGATAAGGTAGAGGAGCTGCCGTCTCGAAAGGATACGGACATCGAAGGTCCTGTGCCTGGAGGTGACCGTCAGGGAGAGGTCAGTAACGGTCCGGTCGTCGGCCCGGATACCGTCAAGGAAAGTCCGGAGACGGTGCAGAAGGATGGTGCGATCATCAGCGAGGGCGGTCCGGTCGGAGGATGAGATGATCTATTATTTGTTTGGAAAGTCAGCAAGCGGAAAGGATACGATCTATAAGCGGCTGAAGGCGCTTCATCCGGACTGGAAGGAGGTCACGCCGTATACGACGCGTCCGATTCGTGAGGGTGAGCGCGAGGGTGTCGAGTATCATTTTGTGACGGATCAGAGGATGGATCAGTTTGAGCAGACGGGTCGGATCATCGAGGAACGGACATACCAGACGGTCTATGGTCCATGGCGCTATGCGACGGTCGATGATGGACAGATCGTGCTCCGGACGGGGCAGGATTACCTGATGATCGGTGTGCTCCAGAGCTATGTCAGTACCCGGGATTATTTCGGTGCCGGACATGTTTTCCCGATCTATATCGAAGTGCCGGATGAGATCCGACGGGCGCGTGCGCGGGCTCGAGAGATGAAGGAGGCGACACCGAAGCTTGCGGAGATGCAGCGCCGTTTCGAGGCGGACCGTGTGGATTTTTCCGAGGAGAAGCTTGCGGCCGCCGGCATTGACCGACGGTACCTGAATCTGGATCTCGAGGACTGCATCGAAGAGATCGAACGGGATGTGAGAGGCTGAAACCGGAAGAGCGCCTGTGGGTGGAATCGGAGGCAGAAGACGTGCAGGGGCATGCGCGGAGTGACCACGGATAAAAAAGAGCTGTATCAATGAAAGCAATTAAAATACCGGAAAATCAAATATACAATGCCTATCTGATCGAGGGCGAGGATATGGAGCTTCTGAAGTCGGCTGCGATGGAATTTACAGTGCAGCTGCTCAGCCGGGATCCGTCATCGGTGGATACAGGCGCGATGCCGATTTATCAGCAGCGTGGGTATGCGAGCTGTGAGGAGTGGGCGGACAGCGTCCGGAAGCGGGTGCAGAACCATGAGCATCCGGATATGCTTGAAATCGTGCCGAATAAGCCGGAGGAGCATCCGACGATCATCTCGGTCGACAATATCCGTGACCACGTGACGGATACGGTCGCCGTGCGTCCGTATGAGGCGGCCTATAAGGTCTATCTTATCGAGCATGCGGAGATGATGAATCCGCAGGCACAGAATGCGATTCTGAAGACCCTCGAGGAGCCGCCGGAGTATGTTGTGATCATGCTGCTTGCGGCGAACGCAGATGCGTTTCTGCCGACGATACTGTCGCGTGTCATCGAAATCAAGGCGGGCGAACGGGATGTCCGGGAGCGTTATGCGGAGATGATCACGGAGGAGTGGGCGCAGGAAACGGTGAAGCTTCTGTCCGAGATTCGCTTCCGCACAGGTCGCGAAATTCTCGATTTCTGTACACATGTGAGTAAGGACTGGAAGGTGCCGCAGGGAAGCCTGCTTGGCTTTCTTGAAATTATTTTACGGGATGTGCTATGCTATAAAAGCACGTCGCAGATGGAGCTTCTGTATGCACAGGACTCCGTCAATGTCATCATACGTATGGCCTCCGCGATGAGCTACGAAAAACTCGGTCAGGCCACGGATGATCTGGAGCGTATGCTTCGGAATCAGACGTTTAATGTGAACCGGGATCTGATGCTGGAGAATTTTCTGCTCCGGCTCAGGGATACCAGTATATAAAATGCGATAAAATGAGGAATATATGACAGAAGTAATTGGAGTTAGATTCAGAACCGCCGGGAAGATATACTACTTCGATCCGAAGGATATCCACTTCACCCGCGGAGAGCATGCCATCGTGGAAACGGCACGTGGTATCGAGTATGGTTTCGTCGTGATGGGAAACCGTGAGACGGAGGATGCGAAAATCGTACAGCCGCTGAAGGAAGTGATCCGTAAGGCGAACGCTGAGGATGATCAGCGCCACCTCGACAACGAAGCGAAGGAGAAGGAGGCCTATAAGGTCTGTCAGGAGAAGATTCGTAAGCATAATCTCGAGATGAAGCTGATCGATGTAGAGTATACCTTCGACAGCAGTAAGGTACTGTTTTACTTTACGGCGGATGGTCGTGTGGATTTCCGCTCTCTCGTGAAGGATCTCGCGGCGATCTTCCGTACGCGGATCGAGCTTCGACAGGTGGGCGTACGTGATGAGACGAAGATGCTGGGAGGCTATGGTATCTGCGGTCGCCCGCTCTGCTGTCATACCTTCCTGTCCGATTTTGCGCCGGTGTCGATCCGCATGGCGAAGGAGCAGGGGCTCAGCCTGAACCCGACGAATATCTCCGGTGTCTGTGGACGTCTGATGTGCTGCCTTAAGAACGAGGAGGATGTCTACGAGTTCCTGAATGCACGTCTTCCGTCCGTCGGTGATACAGTTACTACACCGGATGGTCTTCGAGGCGAGGTCAGCAGCATCTCTGTGCTCAGCCAAAAGGTAAAGGTCGTCGTCAGTCTCGAAAAGGAAGATGAGAAGGAGCTCCGGGAGTATAAGGTTTCCGAGCTTAAGTTCAAGCCGCGGAAGCGTCCGAGTGGCGATAAGAAGAAGCCGGAGCAGAAGGGCAACCGTGCACAGAACGCGCAGGGAAGTGCTTCGGGTGGAAAAAAGGAAGGTCGTAGCGGTCGCGGTGAGCATGCGGCGAGCGGTGGACATGAGCGTGCACATAGTCCGAAGGGCGGTGATCCGCAGAAGAAGGCGGCTCAGCCGGATGTGGTCGAGATCGTAGAGCAGGTGGAAAAGCTGGGTGTGGACATCGTGCAGGGACAGGATGCGTAAGGTGTATGGCAGAGCGAATCGACGATTTACAGTGTAATGGCTACAGAATCATACAGGACAGTGAGGGCTTCTGCTTCGGTATGGATGCCGTGTTGCTGGCGAACTTCGCCGTGCCGGCCGTGACGTCAGAAACCAGATTGCTGGATCTATGCAGCGGGACGGGGATCGTCCCGCTTCTTATTGCGGCGAAAACGGAGTGTAAGGAGCTGATCGGTCTGGAGGTGCAGCCGAGTGTACAGTCGATGGCGGAGCGCTCGGTGGCGCTGAATCACCAGGAGCAGCGGATGACGATGCGCTTAGGGGATCTCCGGGATATCCGATCGATGGGCTATGACTCGAGTATGAACATCGTGACGGTAAATCCACCATACATGAAGTCCGGCCTTCGAAACCAGACCGACCGGAAGCTCATCTCACGACATGAGGTCCTGTGTACCCTCGAGGATGTGTGTGCGGCAGCGGCCTTTACGCTGAAATCGAATGGCCGGCTGTTTATGGTCCATCGGCCGAATCGGCTCGCGGATATCTTCTGCGCGCTTCGTGCAGAGCATCTCGAGCCGAAGCGGATGCGTCTCGTGTATCCGTATCTCGAGAGTGAACCGAACATGGTGCTGATCGAGGCGGTGAAGGGTGGAAAAAGCCAGCTGACGGTGGAAAAACCGCTGATCGTGTACCGTCAGAAAAAAATTTATTCGGATGAAATAATGCAGATTTACGGCTTGAAACCGTGATATTTTATAGTCTGTTTTCAGATTATAGTCCGTTTTCAGACATTTTCAAAAATCACATACTGTGCTAGTCTTTGAGCATGAGAAATATCAAGAAGCTTTTAACGCTTACTTCCTTGTTTCTCGTGCTTTTTTCTTTTCCGGCAGCGGCGACGGCTGTTGCCGATTCTGAAAAATTCCAGTTTCAACTTGATCTCTCCAGTGTGGATGAACTTCTGCCGGGAGATCTCTCAGAACACATCCTTCTCGTACAAAACCATACAGACAGGCGCCTTGCGTACATGGTAGAATCCGTGACATTTACCGGGTCGGAGGCACTGGCAGAGGAGCTCGAGCTGAGCCTCCTGGATGGGGAAAAAGCCTTCCTTCATGGAACGGTCGCTTCGCTTTCCAGGACGGACAGCTTCGAGCAGATCCTCACACACCCTGCGGGGTGTGAACAACAGCTGGCGCTTCGACTCCACTTACGAAAGGAGACGACGAACGCGGTGGCCGGGAATACGCTGACGCTGTCGATCTGTTTCTCCGGAACGGATGCTCCACTGCAGGAGCAACCGCCGGAAGAGACGGAAAAACCACCGGAAACGGAAACACCGACGGAGACACAGAAGCCGCCGGGAACAGCAGAACCAGAAGAAACGATGAAACCACCGCCGTCATCCGGCGCCGGAACACAGGACGTGGAAAACGCAAGTGATGGCCGTCCTTCCGGAGGAAGCCAGACAGGTGGTGGTGGACACGGTGGAACCTCGATTCGCGGCGAGGGCTATGACGGAAAAACGCATGGTCTTCACGCAGAGGATCCGCCGGGAACACTGATGGATCAGCTCATGGAGTGGATCGACCGCATCTATGCGCATCCGGAGGATCTGGTGGAAACCGCCTCCAGACCGTATGGAGCTGCTGAGAAACATCCGGCGGAACTGTCCGGGATCGATTCGACGCCCGATGTGTCGGGGATATCGAAGCCTTCCCTGGAAGAAAGGAAATGTACGAAGAAGGAGCTGCCGGAGACGAGAAGGAAGGCAGCAGGCGCCGGAGCGGAGCGGGATTTTTCTGCAGCGAAAAGCGTGGGAAAAACGGAAAATGAGAAGAAAAACGGCACAACGAACGATGGCGGAAACGCCAGGCTGGCGCTTCGTATCCGGGATGTAAGCCCGAAGCACGCAAGCGTACAGATCAGTACAGAGGGTGGAAGCGGGACGATACAGGATCCGGTGACACTGTATATCGGGCCGACACAGCGGGAGAAGGTGCTGCTTGTCATCTGTCTCTTCCTCTTCGTCCTCTTACTGATCCTTATCATCATGAAGTGCTGGCTCCTGTATCGGGCCACACAGTCAGAAAACCAGGAGGACAGTGCATATGCATCGACAGAACAGAGCGTGTAAAAAAACAAAAGGAGGTCTCAAACGAAAGCTGAACACGTTCTTCGGATGGATATCCGGCATACTCACGCTGTTTCTCATGGTGATTGCAGTCTATGCCATGCTTTCATCCTATCGGGAGCGGCGGTATGGAACGCCGTTTTTCCTCTTCGGATGGAAGCCGGTCGTGGTACTCTCCGAATCCATGGAGCCCACATATACCTCTGGTGACATTCTTATCGTCAGGGAGCGGACGGGTGCCCCGGAACCGGATGATATCATCCTGTTTCGTGCGACTGGTTTCGGCATGGATACGTATGTCACCCATCGACTGATAGGGAAAGACGAGGGTGGCTATATCACAAAGGGTGATCATAATGAACACGCAGATCCGGGACGGGTGCAGGAGGCGGACATCCTCGGCACGGTGGAATATATTCTCTTCTGAGCACCGACCGGGTGGCGTACAGAACACGAATGAAAAAAGAAAAGGAGATGAACATGAAAAAACGAATACTGATGGCGGGTGTGATGGCGGTGACAGCGATTTCGGTCCTGGCGGGTGCCTATGCATTTTTCACAGATAAGAAGGATATCAAGGTGTCAGCGACCGCTGCGAAGCTCGGTATCACCGTCGATAAGACGAAGTTTTCGGACGATCTGGTCGCGAATATGGTGCCGGGTGATACCCGGGATCTCGTCTATACGATCAAAAAGGAAGTCGGCTCGAAGGATGCCATCGTTTTTTCTGAGGTGACACTGACCTCCAGTATCCCGATGTCGGATCCGGTGGAGTGGTTCATTCAGATGACCGGAACACCGCTGACGCCGGAGGAAATCAAAATGCTGCAGGATGAAGCCGGGAGCGTTGCCGGCGGCGGTACGGTCAATGACATCCCGCTGGCAGAGCTTTCGAAGGCGAATTCGCTCAAGTTTCTCTCGCTGTCGAAGGACAGTAAGGTCGCAAAGTTCATCGTCGGTCATGGTGTTCTGGACAGTCAGGCGAATGGTATCCCGGTGAATCTCACGCTGCGGCTGAGTCCGAGTGCCGATAACAGCTTCGCCGGTGGAAAATGTGATGTCGGCGCAGAAATCTATGCGATCCAGAAGGAAAATCTGGAGCAGGATGGTGCAGCCACAAACTTCGCCTATATCCAGGGGCTGATCGTCGCCAATGAGTCTAAGAAGGCATCATGAGACGGCGGCTCAACCTTCTCCTCACACTCATCTTTCTGATGCTCGTGTTGCTCTGTGGGGCTGGAGCGTATTTTACGGATCAGCAGCAGGCGAGCATACGGGCCGCCGCCGCATCGATGGGACTTACGGTTTCGAAACCATCGTACGGAACGATACCGAAGGAAATCGAGAAGGACAGCCGGCTGACGGTACAGTTTCAGATACGAAATGAGAGCAGTGTTCCGGTCTATCTCAGCGATCAGCACGTGCTCTATGTCAATGGAACAGAGGAGAAGGAACGTCGCGTACGACTCGAACGAACGACGGGCACAGCGTCGTCTGGTACAGGCGGAAACAGTGGGACGGCAGCAGGCACGAATGCGGTTCTTCGCCTCGATGCAGGTGAACGTCTGGTGCTGGACTATGTTCTGTCCTTCCCTGGTGCAGAAGCACTGCCGGAAGGCGTCCTCGCGCTGAAGGGAAAGCTGCTGCTTCGTGCAGCGACCAGTGCGGATGGGACATCCGGCTTTACGCATGGGCCGGTCACCGGCGTTCTCGACCTGACGGGTGGCGAGCTGCAGATCCCGACACGCAGTCGAAGTGTGCTTCTGTCGGAGCTGGTCGAGGCGGGCTCACACCCGATCGAGGAGATCCGCTGGTATCGTGCCGTTGGTATGGAGGGCGCAGGAACGCCTGGAAGTCAGATGCAGTGGAGCAGCTTCGATGCAGCGAAGCTGCTGACACTACAGCGAAACATCCCGCAGTATGTGCGCTATGAGCTCGTGGCAGAGGCCGGGGTGGTGCGTTCCCCTGTATATGAAATCACGCTGGCATCACAGGGGATTCAGGCGAAGGCGTACGATTATTTCGATGGGAAGGAAGTGAGTGCGGATATTTCCGTAAGCAAGGAGGCGATATGATCAGGTGCAGATACAGCCACCGTGGAAAAGCGAACACACGCTTTTTCCGGGCACTGCTTGTCCTCAGCGTATGGGCACTGCTGGAGGGCAGTCTGTTACGTGCACTGGCGGCGGAGCAGGATGTGCTGTTCTGGCAGGATGTCGGGGATGTCGGTGCACCGTTTCAGCCGGCGGAGGTGCTTCCGCTGGGCGTGGAGGAGTGCTTCATCCCGGCGACAGGAGAGGTGCAGGCCATCAGCTTCTCCTATCATGCGGCGAATCATCGCTATCAGCTCGATGGGCTCTGGAATGACCGGGGCATCACGAAGCATATACTGGAGGATAAAGGGATGTCACAGGAGGACTACATCCGGCATTTCGGATTTCCGGCCGGACGAAGCGCAGGCGGATTGACGCTCACGGATCCGGTCAGCGGGATCCGCTACCTGTACCGGGCGGGTGCCGGTGAGACTGCATTGACTGAGCCACGGGGATACAGCAGCTACCGCTGGCAGAAAAGCATCGACGGGGCGGGCTATGTGGATATCGGCACGGCGAGTGCAGCGCAGAACTGCTTCGAGCCGGAGGCGCTTCGATTCGGAACGACCTGCTATCGCTGTATCGCGACGGTGGCGGAGCAGGAGTGCATCCTGGGTGAGAATTATGCCGTGGTGTACTACCGTCTGCCGACGGCGCGCGGACTCAGGATCCGGGAGGTGAGCCATGGAAGCTAGAGCGCTGCGGCTGCCGATGCTGTCGATCGCACTGTCACTCAGCGTCAGCTTCTGCGCGCGGGCAGACATCTGCTTCGATACGATGTCCGGTGGACAGAGCCGTGCCTACATCGTTCATATGGATGCGGATGACAATACCGTCGAAGTGGAAATCACAGGAAATGTTCAAGTGAAGAGTCTGCGACCGGCGGGCGAGAGCGCTGCGTCGGGTATCCCCCGGGATAAGCTGCTGATCCGTATCCCGGAAATCAAGCTTAACTTCGCGGAGAATCCACATGCGGAATATCATGATTTTTTTGAAACCATGGAGGAGGCCATCGGTCTATCTGGTCAGCACGATGGTTTTCTGAATACGAAGATCCAGCGGGCGGGCTCGAGTATCCGCATCGATTCGGAGGAGTATACGGATTACAGCACGAGTGGAAGCTTCGAGACGGTCTTCATCAATAACCGGGAGTTTCGAATCGAGGACGAAAAGAACTGTCAGCCGATCCGCTTCATCGTGCCGGATCCGCCGGAAATCTATCTGTATTATAAGCAGGAAGAGGCGCTCGGAGAGCAGTATATCTTCAGCGGGCTGCCGGACGAGTTTCTGCTTCATGATATCTACCTCGGGGCCTATGCCGTACACCGGGACCATCCCGAACGAAGGGAGCAGATGATGGAGCGCCTGCTTCGACTGCGCTACCAGGATCTCTACTATCAGATCCGCTATGCACTGCATGACCCGACAGAGGAAGCCGCAGTGCCGTCGGCGGGGAGCACCTCGTATCAGACGCTGACAGAGAACCTCACGTATCTGTCACTGCCGGAGCTCCGGGAAAGCACTTCATCCGGGCGCAGAAGCGGGCGGGCATCCGCCGGGGCGACAGCAGAACGCTATGCCTTCGTCGGATGGAAGCTGACAGAGCTCGGTGTAGGGGCGGAGCTGAACGGACCATGTCGATCGGAAGAAAGCGGACTTCCTAAGACGAAACGAAAAGAAAGCCCGATGATGTCCTTTCTAGGCGGAAAAGCGGCAGCGATGAGCGCGCAGCTGTACGAAGATATCTGTGCCGAGGAGGTGATGGCGGGAGCTGCGATGATGACGATCGAGGCACAGGAGACGAATGCGTCGCAGGAAACGGATGTGTTACAGAAAACACCAGAAGAAGGAGGTGAGGAAGAAATGCTGCCCGATGAAACGGCCATCGCAGCGTGCCCGGATGCTGAGAAAATCGCCACCCCGAGCACACTTTAGAAAAAGTTAAGTTTTTATTTCGGGGAGGGAATGTATATACTGTAAGCGATTACTATGAAAAACAGGAGGTTTTATGGATATACATTTTAACAGGGCGAATCCGAAGGAGGCAGCGCGTATGGCCCCATTTTACGCGATGCGTCCGAATAAGACCTGTGACAGCGGTGTGCTGGATACATTTTTATGGAGCGAGTACTATGATGTAAAGACGGCCATCGTCGATGAGAGGGCGGTACTCGTACAGATGAAAAACGGCGATGAGTACTTCTCCGCGATGCCATACTGCAGCGAGACGGATCTGCCATACTACTTCGATCTCCTTCGTCAGTACTTTAATGAGGTGCTGAAGAAGCCGCTGAAGATCTATCTCGCAGATGAAGAGGCTGTGCAGCTCCTGAAGCTCGAGGAGGATCCGCACTTCCTCGTAAAGGAGGAGCGCGATCTCCGGGACTATCTCTACGATGGAGAGGAGCTCCGGACGCTGCCGGGAAAGAAGTTTCACAAGAAAAAGAATCTCGTGAACAAGTTCTGCCGGGAATATGAAGGACGCTGGGAATATCGTACACTTCATGCCGAAGATAAGCTGACGATCTGGGGATTTCTCGATCAGTGGTATGCGAAACACTCCGGGGATGAGGAAGCCGAAGCATCACTGGAGTACGAGGTGAAGGGAATTCACCAGGTGCTTCAGTCGGAGTTCTCTCTCCCGGACTACCACATCGGTGGCATCTTCATCGATGGAAAGCTGGAGGCCTTTTCCATGGGCGCCTTAAACCCTCGTGAGAATATGGCCTGCATCAGTGTCGAGAAGGGCAATGCAGACATTCCGGGCATCTATCAGATCATCAATCAGCAGTTTCTCATCCATGAATTTCCGGAGGCTGCGCTCGTCAACCGGGAGGACGATCTGGGACTCGAAGGACTGCGGCGCGCGAAGGAAAGCTACAATCCGTGCGGATATGCACGGAAATACATGCTCCTCCAGACGGATTTCACTGGCTGGCAGGCGGAAATCACCGACCGGTATGAGGCGGAGATCGATCAGTACGAACATACCGCATCCGAAGGATGAGTACGAGGGACGGCAGTTTCGGTGTTGCTCCGTGCAGTGCATGGATGCACATCGATACAGCAGAACCAGACAGCGATGCAGAGCATCAGAAAAGAGCAGACATCGTATGACAGAAATCAGAGTGCTACGAACACGCGAAGAAAAAGCAGGGACACGCGCACTGTATGAGCGGGTATTTCCGGAGGACAGTGCACGCTTTCTCGACTGGTACTATCAGGATCGCTGCAGCGACAGCATCATCCTTGCGATGTGGAAGGATGGACAGCTGGTCGCGATGGCGCATCTGAATCCATTTGTGATGCGTACAAAAAAAGGCACGCGTGCCCGTGTATACTATATCTATGCGGTGGCGACAGCACCGGAGGCACGCCATCAGGGCTGTATGGCAGCACTTCTTCGCCGCGGCTTCCAGCTGATGGAGGAAGCGCATATCCCGTTCTGCTTCCTCCTCCCCGTCGATGAAGCCATCTATCAGCCCTTCGACTTCCATACGGTATGTGACTTTCAGACCACGAAGGCCACAGACTATGCGGCGGTGCAGCAGGCGTATGACGTATATATAGAAGAAAACGATGATTATGTACGTCGTGTGCAGGCGCAGCAGGCGATGGCGGCGGAGGCAGATGAACTGTCCGATTCCGGGCTTCCGGCGCACCCGGTCATCATGGCGAGGATCCTCTCGCTGCCGGATTTTCTTTCGTTCAGTGGTCTCCCGGAGGAGACCGACCGGACGCAGGCGATCCACTGGCTTCGGCAGCAGCGGATCTATATCGCAGAAGCTGTATAGAAGTATGCAGTGGAACGATTATATCGTAAGATCGGATGATCCACGACGGGCATAAGCGATGATCGGATGGTACACTGTCTGATCGGGTCGTCGAACGTGGCATAGAAAGAGGTGTGTATGACAGAAATCCATGTCGGAGATATCATCAGTGCGAAAAAAAAGCATCCCTGCGGATCAGATGACTGGATCGTCCTCCGTGTGGGGGCGGATATCCGTCTTCGCTGTGCTGGATGTGGTCATCTTCTGATGCTTCCGAGGGCGAAGGTGGATGGGATGATCCGGCACATCCGTACGCCGGAATGAAGCGGCAGATGATAGATGATACTGTATAAAAGGATAGAATCATCTATCGAAGGGAGAATGTGCAGAAGCAGAAAAAAGCACGGAAAACCCGAAAAAAATAAGTTGCAAATTTCAATCAAAATAGCTTGCAAACAACTTTGTTTTCTGTTAAGATGCAATATCGTATGACTAAATTCCTTGTTTCCGCCCAGGAGCGGAAGCCAGAGACCAAAAGGAGGTAAAAGCAGATGAACAAATATGAGTTATGTGTTGTTCTGAGTGCGAAGCTCGAAGATGATGAAAGAGCAGCTGCAATCGAGAAGATTAAGGAGTATGTTACTCGTTTCGGTGGCGCTGTCGGAGAGAACATCCAGGAGTGGGGCAAGAAGAGACTTGCATATGAGATTCAGCATATGAAGGAAGGCTTCTACTATTTTATCCCATTCACAGGTGATTCCGAGACTCCGAACGAGCTCGAGAGCCAGCTTCGTATTATGGAACCAGTTATCAGATATCTTGTTGTTAAGCCAGAAGCTGAGACTGAAGCACCAGTAGCTGAGGAAGCTGCTCCTGCAGAAGAGAAAGCTGAATAAGCAAGCGGAAAGCGAGAAAAACAATGAACAAAGTTATCCTCATGGGTAGATTAACCAGAGATCCGGATATCAGATACGCACAGAGTGAGAGCCAGATGGCGATCGCAAGATATACGCTTGCAGTGGATCGTCGTATGCGCCGCTCACAGGATGGCGCCAGCCAGGATCAGCAGACGGCAGACTTTATCGGATGCGTAGCATTCGGACGTTCTGCAGAGTTCGCTGAGAAGTACCTGCGTCAAGGCACCAAAATCGTGGTTGAGGGTAGAATCCAGACCGGAAGCTACACGAACAAGGAAGGCCAGAAGGTCTACACCACGGATGTCGTCGTAGAGAATCAGGAGTTTGCAGAGAGCAAGAACGCATCGGCTGGAAATGGTGGAAACTATTCCGCAAACCGCAGCTATGGACAGCAGTCACATGGCGGCCAGCAGAGCAGTGCTGCGATCGGTGATGGTTTTATGAATATACCTGATGGGGTAGAGGACGAGGGTCTCCCATTTAATTAAGGTGAGGACATGCCCTTGTGACATTTTACAAGGAGGATTAACCATGGCATTTCAGAAGTCAGATAAGCCAGCTAGACCTAGAAGAGCCGGCGGCTTCCGCAGCAGACGTAAGGTTTGCGTATTCTGCAGCGAGAAGGCTAAGCCTATCGATTATAAGGACGTTGCTACATTAAGAAAGTACATCTCTGAGAGAGGTAAGATTCTTCCTAGAAGAATCACTGGAACCTGCGCTAAGCACCAGAGAGCGATCACCCTTGCAGTTAAGAGAGCAAGACACGTAGCACTTCTTCCATACCAGGTAGATTAATTTCAGCCTGACTGAAAAGAAGACGAGGCTGTACCGGAGTTTTCCGGTACAGCTTTTTTCGTATACCGGTTTATGCTATAATCGTATTCGAATTGCTATGCCTTCGTTTCAGGGAGAGCTTATGATGAAGAAAAAAACACAAAGTGTCATCGATATATATCTGGCCTGGCCAATTGTTATCATCGCCATCCTGCTGCTCGGCGATATCGTTCTCTGGCTGACGGAACCGCGTGGCGCATTGATCCTGCTGCCCTTTATTCTCATCGCCACTGCTTTTGCGCTGCTGCTGTACTTTACACGTCAGTCGAAGCTGCAGGGCGCACTGCAGGCTTACGCGATCGGCGCCTGTGAGGTGCATACGACCATCTTCGATGAGATGCCGACGCCATACTGTATGGTCGATGAGCGTGGCAATGTCCTGTGGGCGAACCGCAGCTTTCGTGAAATCGCCGGGAATCGTCCGGATGCCCGGAATATCCTGCAGATGTTTCCGAATATCCATAAGGAGATGCTGGAGGAGGATGACGTTATCCTGGAGATCCACTCGGATTATCAGGATCGAAAATATCTCGTCGATCTGATGAGGACAGCGGTTACGACAGAGGATGGCAGTGCGCCATCGCTGTATGCGCCGGATCAGAAAACCATCGCGGTTTACCTTCGGGATGAAACGGAAGAAACGGTACTTCGGACGCAGCTCAATCAGGAGCATATCGTCATCGGTCTCGTTTACATCGATAACTACGATGAGGTCCGCGAACAGATCGAGGAGGTTCGACGTTCACTGCTGACAGCGCTGATCGATCGAAAGATCAGCCACTATATCTCGTCGGTGAATGGACTGATCTATAAACTGGAGAAGGATAAATATGTTTTTATCCTGAAGGAGCAGTATTTCGATCGTATGCTTCAGGATCGCTTCTCGATTCTCGAAGAGGTGAAAAATGTAAACATCGGCAATGAAATGGCCGTCACACTGAGTATCGGTATCGGTTATGGTGCCGACTCCTATCAGAAGAACTATGAGTATGCACATACCTCCATCGATATGGCACTCGGTCGTGGTGGCGATCAGGCGGTCGTGAAGTCAAACGAAAATCTGACCTACTTCGGTGGGAAGACGCAGACGCAGGAGAAGGCAACCCGCGTGAAGGCGCGTGTGAAGGCACAGGCCTTCCAAGAGCTCCTGGAAACACGGGACCGCGTGCTCGTCATGGGCCATGCGAACAGCGATGTGGACTGCCTCGGTGCGTCCGCCGGTGTATATCGGATGGTGACGGAACTCGGAAAGCGATGCTACATCGTCGAAAATACGGTGACGGCACCGATTCTGCCGCTGAAGGAGCGCTTCCTGCAGAGCGCTGACTATCCGGAGGATATGTTCATCACCGGTGCGCAGGCGCTGCAGATGGTGGATAACAGTACCGTGCTCGTGGTGGTCGACTGTAACCGTCCATCCATCATCGACGAACCGGAGCTGCTCCGGGCATGTAAGACGATCGTGGTCTTCGATCACCATCGTCAGAGCAGTGAGACGATTCAGGGCGCGGTGCTCAGTTACTGTGAGCCGTATGCGTCGAGTGCCTGCGAGATGATCGCCGAGATGATGCAGTACATCGCCGACGGAATCAAGGTCAAGGGGCCGGAGGCAGATGCGATGTATGGCGGTATCGTCATCGATTCACAGGAGTTTACGGTGCAGACCGGCGTACGAACCTTCGAGGCGGCGGCCTATCTCCGCCGCTGTGGTGCAGATATCACACGTATCCGGAAAATCTTCCGTGAGAACTTCAAGGATTATCAGGCGAAGGCAGCGGCCATCTCCAGTGCGGAGATCTACCGCGACGCGTACGCCTTCAGTACGATCGAACCGAAGGGACTCGAGAGTCCGACGGTCGTGTGTGCGCAGGCTGCGAATGAGCTGCTGAACATTCGCGGAATCAAGGCCAGCATCGTACTGACACTGTATAATGATCTCATCTATGTATCTGCACGCTCCATCGATGAGATGAATGTACAGGTACTGATGGAAAAGCTCGGCGGCGGCGGACATCGCACGATCGCCGGGGCGCAGCTTCGCGAGGGCAGCTTGCCAGAGGCGATCGCCACGATCAAGCAGGCCATCGACGAGATGATTAAGGAAGGAGAGGCTTCATAATGAAGGTTATTTTATTAAAGGATGTAAAGTCACTGGGTAAAAAGGGTGAAATCGTAGAGGTATCCGAGGGCTACGGACGGAACTTTATTCTTCCGTCGAAGACAGGTGTCCTCGCAGATAATAAGAATCTCAACACACTGAAGCTTCAGAAGCAGAACGATGCGAAGATCGCAGCCGAGAAGCTTCAGGAGGCACAGGAGCTGAGGGAGAAGATCGAGGCGGTAAAGGTTACGATCCCGATCAAGTCCAGTAAGGACGGACGGACCTTCGGTTCTGTTTCCACGAAGGAAGTACAGGAAGCGCTGAAGAAGCAGGCCGGCATCGAGGTCGATAAGAAGAAGCTTTCCTGCGATGTACCGATGAAGAATCTGGGCGGTTATCGTGTAAACGTCAAGCTTCATAAGGATGTCACGGCGGTTCTTCAAGTTTCTGTGATCAGCGAATAAGCGTGACATATCCCATATCGATGTTCTGTGGGGAGATCCTGCAGGAACATCCGATACGGTAGGTTTACACAGAATCACACAGGAGTAGTATGGCAGAGAATAATGAAAACATTCTGACCAGGGTCGTTCCCCACAGTCAGGAAGCCGAACAGAGTGTCATCGGCGCCATGCTCCGGGATAAGGATGCGGTCTCCACTGCTGCGGAGATGCTTCGCCCGGAGGACTTCTATCAGAAGCAGTACAGTCTCATGTTCGACGCGATGACCCAGCTCTATCAGAAGGATCAGCCGGTCGACCTCGTGACGCTGTCCGAGAAGCTGAAGGCGACGAGCAACATCCCGCCGGAGGTATACGACATCGCGGTGATCCGTGATATCGTCATGTCGGTGCCGACGAGTGCCAATGTAAAATCCTACTGCACCATCGTGAAGGAGAAGTCGATTCTCCGTACGCTCATCCGGACGAACGAAGATATCGCAAATATGTGTTACAGCGGCACGGAGTCCGCGGATACGATCCTGAATGAGACGGAGCAGCGGATCTTCAAGCTCCTGGAAACCAGAAACACCGGCGACAGTGAGGATATCGCGACCGTCGCGATGAAGGTGCTCGAGAACATCCAGAAAGCCGCACAGAACGGTGGACAGATCACCGGTATCCCGACGGGCTTCAAAGCGCTCGACTATAAGACCGCAGGGCTTCAGCGCTCGGATCTCATCCTCGTAGCGGCTCGTCCGTCCATGGGTAAGACCGCCTTCGTCCTGAATATCCTCGATAATGTCGGCGTACGGCAGAAGAAGCCATGTATGATCTTCTCACTCGAAATGAGCCGGGAGCAGCTCGTCAACCGTATGCTCTCGATGGAGTCGCTCGTCGATGCAGATAAGCTCCGTAAGGGTTCCCTCACGGATGAGGACTGGGGCGAGCTGATCAATGCTGTCGACCGTGTCGCAGATGCAAATATCACCATCGATGATACACCGGGTATTACGGTCGGAGAGCTCCGCTCCAAGTGCCGTAAGCAGAAGCTCGAAAAGGGACTCGACCTCGTCATCATCGACTACCTCCAGCTCATGTCCGGTGGCGGACGTGGCGGCGAGAGCCGTCAGCAGGAGATCTCGGAGATCTCCCGTTCCCTGAAGGCGGTTGCACGAGAGATGAAGTGTCCGGTTATCGCCCTTTCCCAGCTGTCGCGAGCGGTAGAGCAGCGTCCGGATCATCGTCCGATGCTGTCCGACCTGCGAGAGTCCGGTGCGATCGAGCAGGATGCCGATATCGTGATGTTCCTGTATCGTGATGAGTACTATAATAAAGATACGGAGCATCCGCATGAGGCGGAGGTCATCATCGCGAAGCAGCGTAACGGTCCGATCGGTACCGTCATCCTCGGATGGCAGGCAGAGTATACACGATTCGTAAACGCTGCCCTCGATCGCGACAATCACTGATCAGACGCAGGATGAGGATGTAAGAACGTGCGGCTTCTGCAGATTTCACCAGAATCAGACGGAAATCTGCGGTTGCACGTAAAAGTTTTATAAAATCTCATGTAGAGATTTGCATTTTATACCGCTTTCAGTTACTATAATCTGAATATAAATACCGGAGTTCTTCCGGTAGCGAAGGAGGCGCCATTATGAAAATTGAACGAATTGATGACAACTCCATCAGATGCACACTGACGAGCCTGGATCTGAGCTCTCGAAACATCAATCTCCGGGATATGACCTATGGGTCAGAAGCCGCGAAGCGACTGTTCACGGAGATGATGCAGAAAGCGCAGAACGAGGTCGGCTTCACCGCCGACAGCGGACCTCTGATGATCGAGGCCGTACCGCTTCAGGGCGGTTCGATTCAGCTCGTGATTTCAAAAGTAGATGATCCGGAAGAGCTCGACACACGCTTTTCGAAATTTACAGCGGCTGCCGCCGGCAGTCAGAGCGGCTGGATCTCTCAGCTCGCAAGTGAAATTCTCGAGGGTGCACATGGACTTCTTCAGGAAATGAAGGATAAGGCATCGCAGCAGGCGAATACACTGGATGGTGGAAACGCCGCGACGAGTGGACCGGACGGACATGCGGAAGCAGATGCGGATCGCCACGATGACGATACGGATGTTTATCGCATCTACGCCTTCCAGTCCCTGGATCGTGTCATCGATGCAGCGACTGCCATCGGTGACATCTATGATGGTCCGAATACCCTGTATAAGGACCCGCAGGACCATCACTTCTATCTCGTTCTTCATGCCGGAAAGGGTGGGGCCAATGCACTCAACCGTGCGTCTAATCTCCTCTCGGAGTATGGAAGCAAACTGAAGGAGAATGAGCTATATGAGGCATATTTCAGTGAGCACTATGAGCTCTTCCTGAAGGAAAATGCCCTGCAGAAGCTGAGAAGCATCTGAGGATAGAAACATAGACAGGCTGCGGAACGCAGCCATGAAAGAGGAGAACACAATTATGACGATTACGAAGGATATGCGCATCGGCGATCTGCTTCAGATGAATGAGATGATCGCTCCATTTCTGATGCAGAACGGCATGGGCTGTGTGTACTGCCCGTCATCCATGATGGAGTCACTGGAAGAGGCCTGCATGGTGCACGGCATCGACTGTGATATGCTGACGGCCGACCTCAATGATGTACTGCTCGAGTACGAGGAGGCACAGAAGGCACAGCAGACAGAGCAGCCGGAAGCATAAATCCAAACCGAAACACAAAAACAGGGCGTCATGTGCGCCCTGTTTTTTTATACGCTCTGCAACCGTTCAGGCAGTACCGCCTCCTCCAGGTTCCCCACTGCCTGAATGGTTACGTATCCAGCATTCATATTTTATTTCGACTTCATCGAGAGTCCGCCGCTCAGCATATCGCCGGTGATGATGGCGAGCTCGTGTGGGGTCTCCTTCATGTTGCTCGAGAACCAGTACTGCAGCAGACTGATCAGTCCGCCGACGATGAAGGCATAGTAGCTGTCGAACTGCTCCGGGCGCTGCTTCTTCGTGATGAAGGACCACTCATTCAGGCACTTCTCACGGACCAGCTCCTTCAGACTGTTCAGGAAACGGATATCTCCGTTTTCGCCGATCAGGATGCGGATGAAATCGCCGTTTTTCATACAGAGCGTATAGACACTCTCGAAGAAGCGGGTCGCATCATCTGAAACACTCTTCTCGTCAAATTCGTTCAGCGTTTCCTTAAACTCCTCCAGGATATCATCCTCGGTCTTCTCCAGGAGATCGAAGACATCCTTATAGTGCAGATAGAAGGTGCCACGATTGACATCTGCGAGATCGGTGAGCTCTCGTACCGAGATATCCTTCACCTGCTTCACCAGCATCAGATTCGCCAGTGCACCCTTTAGTGCGGCTCTGGTCTTTCGGATACGACGATCCATCGTATCATTTTCTTTTATAGAACTTCCCATATCCATACCCTCCAAAGGCCATTAACAGCCTGAATATATATATTTCGTGGTTTTTCACACGTGTTAGACACATATTATGAAAATGTTTATTTATAAACCAAGTGGCCAAAATTGACCATTGATAATTTGCACGCTCGTCTATATAATGGACAGTACCACAGAAATAGACATGTGTCAATAAATGAAACGCAGGTTAATAAAGAACTCGTATCAATTAAAACACAAAATGTCGTGGATTCAGTGGCGGGACATACTAAAACTTGTTTTTTCATCGAAAAGACAGTGCAGGAGAGAGCAACATGAGCTTATTCAAGAAGAAAACGCAGGATACTGCCAGAGAAGCGTCTGTAAAGCAGGCACGAAATGAAATCCACCTTCCGGAGGATGAAGCCATCGAAGCCCACAAAAAGAAGAAGGAAGCGAAAAAAGCGAGGAAGCAGGAGTATAAGCACGGAAATCTCGCCGACTTCATCGTCGATCATAACAAGGGCATCCGAAATCTCATCATTCTGCTGGTGGTTTTCTTCGGTTTATGTTATCCACTCGTTTCGGTCAATTACGATCTGACGAAGTACCTTCCGAATGATGTGGATTCGAAGATCGCCATCAATAAGATGCGCGATGTCTTCGGCTATCCGGGTACCGGACGACTGATGCTGAAGGATGTCACTCTCTATGAGGCGAAGCAGTATAAGAATGAAATCGAGGCCATCGATGGCGTCGACCAGGTCATCTGGTGTGACCTGACGACGCAGGTCTATGGCTCCTCCGAGTTCATCAACTACGATGATATCGATGACTACTATAAGGATAACAACGCCGTCATGGATATCACCTTCGAAGAGGGCGATACCTCGAAGCGAACGCACAAGGCCATCCAGGAAATCGATGATCTGATCGGTGACCGCGGCTACCTCGTCGGCATGTCGCCGACGAATAAGTTCATCGAGGAAAACGTAAAGAAAGAGATGCAGCAGGTCATGGGCATCGTCGTCGTCCTGATCTTCATCATCCTCCTCTTTACGACGACCTCCTGGTTCGAACCGGTTCTCTTCCTGACGATCATCGGCTGTGCCATCGTACTGAATAAAGGAACGAACATCTTTCTCGGCGAGATCTCGTATATCACGAACAACATCTCGGATATCCTGCAGCTCGCCACCTCGATGGACTACGCGGTTTTCCTGCTCCATGCATATGAGCGACAGCGTGAGCAGGGCCTCGAAAAGGTCGCTGCGCTGAAGCAGGGCCTCATGAGTACCATCACGACCATCCTGGCCTCCTCACTGACCACCTTCTTCGGCTTCATCGTCCTCGTCTTCATGCGATTCAGCATCGGCTGGGACATGGGTATCGCGATGGCGAAGGGTATCATCTGTTCCCTTCTGATGGTCATCTTCCTGATGCCGTCCCTGCTGCTCAGCTGGTCTGACCGTATCGACCGCATGAAGCACAAGCCGTTCCTGCCGAAGTTTCACCGCTTCAGTATCGCGGTCAATAAATTAAGCCCGATCATCCTGGTGGCTGCCCTCGTGGTGGCCGGTCCGATCTACTTCGCACAGGGCATGAACAAGTTCATGTACGGCCCGGATGCGACGGGTGCCGGACCTGGAACCTCGATGTATGAAAACTCCGCGGCGATCGACGAGGAGTTCGGTCGAAGCAATCTGCTCGTCGCGATCTTCCCGGATACCGATCGGCTGAAGGAGAAGGAGCTCTGCGATAAACTGGAAGATCTTCCATATGTAAAGAATGTCACCGGCATGGAGGCTTACCTTCCGGAGGGACTTCCGGAGAGCTTCCTTCCGAGCTCTGTGACCGAGCTTTTCCATAAGGACGGCTATGCGCGACTGCTCATCTATATAAGAACGAAACCGGAATCCACGACCGCCTTCAAGTACTCGGATGAGGTCTCCGACATCATCAAGAGCTACTACCCGGGCGAGGCGTACATCACCGGTAACACCCCGACGACCCAGGATATGGAAACCGTCCTGATCCCGGATTATAACCTCGTCAACGGTCTCGCGATGATCTGTATTTTCATCGTCGTCGCGATCTCGTTCCACTCGGTCGTGATGCCGATCATCGCGATGATTCCGATCATGATGGCGATTTACGTGAACATGGCGTTCCCGTACTTCGCCGGCCGGGAGCTCATCTTCATCGCCTACGCCGTGGTCTCCTGCGTACAGCTCGGATCCACCATCGACTATGCGATTTCGTCGACCGAGAACTACCTGCAGACCCGTGCCGTCGAGCCGGATAAGCGGAAGGCTGCGATCCGTGCGACGCAGCTCAGCTTCCCGTCCATCCTGACATCGGGTGTCATCCTGATCGTCTGCGGTTATGTCATCAGCTTCATGTCGTCCATCCCGGCGATCAGCCAGGTAGGCCATCTCGTAGGACGAGGCGCGATTTTCTCCGTGACCTTCGTTACCCTCCTGATGCCGTGCCTCCTGCAGCTGGCCGACCGCTTCATCACCGTGCCGGCTGCCACCAAGCGTGCACGCCGTAGAGCCGCGATCAATGAAACGATCCTCGGTCTCCGCGAACGCCGCCGTGCCCGTCACCAGCGGGTGAAGGAGCTCCTCGGTGGACATGGCACAGCCACTTCCGAAGCCAATGTCTCCACCGCGAAGATAGATACCTCCGCCGGAAGCATTGACCAGGGCACAGCGTCCGAAGCCAATGTCTCCACCGCGAAGGGAGATACCTCCGCCGGCAGCATCACGAAAGACGAAGTGAAGGAAACCGCATCTGAAAACAGTGACCACGAAGCATCAAGCGAAAAGTGAAGGAGTGAGGACTATGAGAAAGCATTCAGTCCAGAAAATGATGAAAAAAACGGCGGCTTACACAGTGCTTTTAAGCTGCCTTACCACAAATATCCTGGTCGCACCGATGACGGCGTATGCCGGACAGGCGACCGCAGACGTCGATGAGACCCTGTACCTGAACCTCGACTACTATGGCAATGTCAGCGATGCCAATGTCGTGAAGGGCATCAACTTCAACGGCACAAGCAGCTACACGGACTTCGGTGACTATCTGAAGATCACCAACATGACCGATGAGCAGAAGCCGGAGATCAAGAACGGTTCCATCACCTTCGAGAAAAACAAGAACGGAAAGTTCTTCTTCCAGGGCGAGCTGAAGCCGGATAAGATCAAAGCACCGTGGACCTTCGACATCACCTATAAGCTGAACGGCGTGGTGACCGATGCGGATAAGATCGCCGGTGCGTCCGGCCTCGTCGAGATGGACATCGACTGCACGCCGAACAAGAGCGTGTCGAAGTACATGCAGGACAATATGATGCTCTTCGTGGCGATCCCGGTTGATATCCAGAAGTGCTATTCGGTCGATGCACCGGAGAGCCAGACCATGACCCTCGGCCAGTATACCGGTATCGTGTTCACTGCGCTCCCGGGCCAGGAGGGACACTTCCAGGTTCGTCTCGGTACCGATCAGTTCGAGTCGGTCGGCGCGATCTTCGCGATGACCCCGGGCACCGTCGGTGCGCTGAACAAGATTAAGGATCTCAAGGACCTCAAGGATGATTTCCGTGATGATACGAACGCCATGCTCGACGACTTCGATAACGTCCTCGATGATGTGACCGATGTCAGCGCACAGCTGAAGATCACAAACCAGATCCTCGAGCAGCTGCAGTCCGGCAAGAATAAGATCCACGGCAACGCGCAGGTCATCTTCGACGGCAATGACGTCGCCATCCAGGATCTCCGCGATCTGAACGGCACCCTGACCCCGCTGAACGACGATCTCAAGACCGCACAGTGGATGGTCTATGATGTAAACCAGAACCTGAACACCCTCGACTCGGATCTCATGGACTCCAGCTCGAAGCTGAAGAGCCTGAGCACGAAGCTCAAGCGGCTCGGCAGCTCCATGAGCGGCACCAGCATCGACAACCTGCAGATTCAGGATATGTCGGAGGAAATCCATGGTGTGACTTCGACACTCGGAAAGGTCAATACCGATATCAAGAATCTGACGGATTCTGAGAATCGGAAGGACTTCAAGGCGAGTGCGTCGGAGGTGATCACCAATGCAGCGCTTAGTCATGTGAAGAATCATACGGAAGGTGTAAGTTCGGAAGAAGCCGCAGCGGCAGAAGAAGTTGTGAAAAAGGTACAGAGAGCAGCGGAGATCGCACAGCAGAATCCGACCAGTACAGAGGAGTATGTACCAGAGATCGTTGCGAAGTGTAAAGAAGCCGTTGAGGATGCGTTTGCAGAAGCACAGCGCGCTGCTGCAACAAGTCTTGATACAGCGCTGGGCACACAGGTCATGACGGCTCTCAGCATGAATCCGACGCAGCTCGATGATGCGACGAAGGGTACGATTATCGTCCTTTCGACCGCGCTTCAGAATATGGGTATCACGGATACCACGACCATCGCAAAGGCGGTTGGTGCAGCACTGACCGATATGGCGAGTGGTGGCGATGGTAGCACTGCGCTGGCACCGTACCTCTCCTCCTCTCCGAAGGGACAGGAAGTGAAGGAGCAGGCCGTCAAGGCTGTGCTGGCGCAGGCAACTGCAACTACGCTTGGCAGGGACAAGGCGTCCGCTTATCTCGGTCATGTGAATGATCTTTCGAAGCTTCAGAGCGATGCGAAGGATCTGGAGAATACAGCCATCGGTAAGAATGCATCGCAGCTGGCAGATCATGTGAATGGTCTTACGAAAGCCATCGATGAGATTCTTAAGGCGACGGATGGTCTCGTCGACAGTGATGCGGCTGAGAATCTGGTCGACTACATCAACAGCGTCACCAGTGATCTGAATGAGATCATGGAGAACGGTGGTGCGGTGGCGTTCGATGCGGCGAAGACGCTGAACACTCTTCGCAGCGTGATCAGTGATATCGATGAGCTGATCGGCATCATGAACGCATACTACGGCGATGTGCAGAAGACCCTCGAGGATTCCGAGAATGTGCTGACCCAGATTCAGAAGACCTCTGGTGATGCAGCGACGGCGCTTCAGAATCTGAACTCGACGCTTCGCTCCGCAGAGCCTGACTTCTCTGCAGCGGCAGACAACTCCTTCAAGGTCGGTCACATGGCGATCGACAACACGAACAAGATCGTCGACGATACGAAGGATTTTAAGTCCACCGGACGCAATCTTCGTGATACGATTAATAACAAGCTCGATGAGGAGGAAGCAGACAACAACTTCCTGAACATGGACCCGGAGGCGACGAAGGTCTCCCTCACGAGTGATCAGAACCAGGAGCCGACCTCCATCGCGATCATCTGCCGTTCGGATGAGATTTCCGTCGACGATGACACGACGAAGACCCTCGATGCGGAGGTTCCGGATGCATCGACGACCCTCCTCGGCAGAATCAAGGCGGTATTTGTGAAGCTCTGGAACACGGTTCGTTCCCTGCTCGGCATGGACGACTAAAACGTAGAGGAAGAGAAGATCCCCGTGGCGTGGCGGATCCGCAGCGTGCGGCAGCCCGAACGACACGGTTTCGCCGCATCCCCCGCAGCGAGGGCTGATGGAAGCATTGGCCCAGGACGCGGGCGGATGGCGCGGAAAGGAAGCACTATGAAAAAGATACAGAAAACACTGATGATCACCGGTGCGCTCGCAGCACTGATGGCGTCGCCGGCACTGGCGATGATCAAGTCGATCGAGATCAACGCGGACACGGATTCCATCCCGAGCTACAGCGCGGGTACGGCGTTTTTCCCGGAGTACGAGGTATCGGATGACGACGCAGACGGGCTGGCCGTGGCCTTCTCCCCAGAGGCGAGGTCGGCGATGGGCAGCGCGAATCCGACGATTCCGGCGACCGTGAAGTTCACGATCCAGAGCGACAGCGAGGACCTCGATGACGACCTCCGGATCATCGGCACCGGCATCCGCAGCACCTATGTGGATACCGTGTCGGTGGATAACTCCGAGGCGACGGGCCGCCTGCTGGTGTACCCGTTTTACGAGCTGATCGCACCGACCGTGACGATCAACGGCACAGAGGCACAGTGGGCTGAGGTGCCATACGCCGGAAAATACGAGATCGTGACGACCTATGTAAATAAGAGCGGCAACGAAACCACGACGCATCATACGACGAAGAACTGTCACTATAGCATCGCGTCGGCGGTGGCCAATGCTTATAACGGTCAGGTCGGTGTCGCGGTGCGCGCGCTGCCGACGGGCGATGAGGGCTATCAGACGCTCACCGTCGCAAACGGCGGCATCGTGAATGGCATCGCGAAGTGGGATGCACTCACAGAGTTTGCAAACCAGTACGAGCTGAAGATCAGCTATACGCTGAACGACGGAAAGAAGCAGACCACCCGCTGCAAGACCACGGACACCAGCAAGGATGTCAGCGCGTATGTGAATTCCGCGGCGAACAACTCGCTCGTGGTGACCGTGCGTGCCCTGCCGAAGCAGAACGACGCGGCGTACTACAACATCGCGACCTCCGAGTGGGGACGTGCCGGCGGATATACAGCGGACACCTCGGACTATGAGATCGACGACAAGTGGGCATTCCTTTCCAGCTATCAGGCGACAGTCGAGGGAGACTTCGCGACGAAGCTCCGTGGCAGCGCAGCCCGCTTCGGCACCACGGCCTCGACCGGCAGCCAGGACGGCGCCTGGAACCGTGTCGCCTACCACTGGCAGTACATCGTGAACGGCACAGCGTTTAACCAGGGCTGGCGCCAGATCAACGGCAGCTGGTACTACTTCGACCCAGACGGCTACATGCACACCGGCTGGCTCGAGTGGAACGGCCACTGGTACTACCTCGAGTCGAAGGTCGGCGCGACCTGCGGCACCATGTACACCGGCACACAGCAGATCGGCGGCGCAACCTACAGCTTCGCAGCCGACGGCATCTGCCTGAACAAATGATTTATATACGTGAAGTCAGGTCCCCGGAGGGCTGTCTGCAGAAGCACCGTACTTCTGCCAGCAGCTCGCCGGGGATCTTTTGTGAATTTGTGATATAAATATCAGATATGGCAGATTCCACTTAACATTCCTGAGAAACTCCGTTATACTGTTTGTCGACTTTACATAGGGAGAACAGGCAGGGAAGCCTGTAAGAGAAGATGAACAAACAGTGGTTTTCAAAGGGATTACGCGATGGTATTCCGATCGCGGCGGGATATTTTGCAGTGTCGTTTGCGCTCGGCATCGCGGCGCGGAACGCAGGACTCAACGCGTTTCAGGCGACGCTCGCGAGCCTGCTGTGCAACGCCTCCGCAGGTGAGTTCGCGGGCTTCACGGTGATTGCGAGCAATGCCTCCTACCTCACCATGGCGGTGATCACGGCGATCACGAATGCGCGCTACCTTCTGATGTCAGCGGCACTCTCACAGAAGCTGCCGGCGGATACGAAGCTCGGTCATCGACTGCTGGTTGGTTTCTGGATCACGGATGAGATCTTCGGTGCCTCCGCGACGGTACCAGGCAAGCTGAATCCATTTTATAATTACGGACTCGCGGTGTGTGCGCTCAGCTTCTGGGCCCTCGGCACCTGCCTCGGCGTCGTGGTCGGCAATATCCTGCCGGCGAATGTCGTGAGTGCGCTCGGCGTACTCCTGTACGGCATGTTCCTCGCCATCATCATGCCGCCGGCGCGGAAGGACCGGATCGTACGTCTGCTGGTGGCAGTATCCATGCTGCTCAGCTTCATCTTTGCACGTGCACCCTGGATCTCACAGCTCAGCGATGGCACGCGCATCATCATCCTGACGGTCCTGATTGCCGGTGCCGGTGCCGTCCTCTTCCCGATTTCAGATGAAGAGGAGAAGGCTCAGGGTGAGGGGGTCGATATCAGCGCGGCAGATATGAAGAGTGCGCTGGATGCAGAAGTGGAGAAGCTCGAAGAAAATGTGGATAACGCTGCAGTCGCCACGTCCGTGGAGACAGCTGTGGTAGCGGCAGCAGGTGCGGAGCGGACGTCAGAAAGCGCGGAAACAGTGGAAAAGGAGGCCACGAAGTGATGCATCAGAAATATATGTATATCTTTATCATGTTCTTCGTGTCGTTCCTGATCCGGGTGCTGCCGCTGACGCTCATCCGGAAGGAAATCAAGAACCGGACGATCCGCTCGTTCCTCTACTATGTGCCGTACGTGACCCTGGCGGTCATGACCTTCCCGGCGATCATGGACGCGACCGCGCAGCCGATGGCGGGCCTCGCCTCGCTCCTGCTCGGCATGATCATCGCCTGGTTCGGCGGCGGCCTCTTCCCGACCGCGATCGCCTGCAGCGTGACGGTATTCGTACTTGAGATGATACTCTGATAGAAAAAGCCTGCGGAGGGCAGCCTCCGCAGGCTTTTATCAGGTCTTCAGCTCATTATAAATATCACGCTTCGAGACACCGCGGTCCTTCGCGACGGCCTTCATGGCGTCCTTCTCGCTCATGCCCTGATCGAGGTAGTGCTGCATATGCTCCGCAAGCGGCATGGCATTCCAGTTCGCCTGCGCCTCCTCGGTGATGGACTCCGGAGAGCGCCCCTCGATGACGAGCACATACTCGCCGAGCGGGTCCTCCTCCTGATACAGCGCGATGGCGTCGCCGAGGGTGGTACGGATCGCTTCCTCATGCTTCTTCGTGAGTTCACGACAGAGGGAGATACGGCGCTCCGTGCCGAGGACGTCCGAGAGATCCTGGAGCGTGACACGCAGCTTGTGCGGTGCCTCGTAGAGAATCATCGTGCGGGTCTCGGTGCGCAGCTCCTCGAGGATGCGCTGACGCTCCTTCTTGTTCGCCTTTTCCGTCGGCAGGAAGGCCTCGAAGGCGAAGCGGCGGGTCGGGAGTCCAGAGATCGTGAGGGCGGTGACGGCTGCGACCGGTCCCGGCAGCGAGGTGACGGTGATGCCGGCCTCGACGGCCTGCCGGACGAGCTCCTCCCCCGGATCGGAAACGCAAGGCGTGCCGGCGTCCGTGATGATCGCGACGTTCTTCCCGGCAAGCATATCCTGCACCAGCGCCCGGGCCTTGTCGTATTTGTTGAATTCATGGTACGCCGTCATCGGCGTTTTGATCTCGAAATGATTTAACAGCTTGATCGAGTTTCGTGTATCCTCCGCGGCGATCATGTCGACGGACTGTAAGCACTTCACCACGCGAAAGGTCATATCATCGAGATTACCGATCGGTGTCGCGCATACATACAGTGTTCCTGCCATTGTAAACCTCCATAACTGCAGCTTCTTCCGGGACCGTCACGATCCGCGTCGCGAGAACATGGGCGGTCGACGACATTGGCCGACCGGCATATGCGGTCGGCGTCCCCAGCGGGAGCTGCATCGTTAAGCTCCATTGTAAACGAAACGCTTCCTATAAACTATTAATTTTTTTCAGAATGTTTAAGATTTCAGCACATTACTTGCAAATATAGTAGGGCTCTGCTATATTACGAATGATTAAAAGGCTCTTCGGGGCTTTATTTTTTACTTACAGAGTATATAAAATCGGTCGCCGGTGCTGTGTATATGCGCATATATCCGCGTAGTCACGTACCGGACGATGATGAGGAGAAAAAGATGAAGAAACTCATGGCGATGCTTGTCCTGGCAGCGACGATCTGTATGGCAGTTGCAGGATGTGGTAAGAAGGCAGATGATCAGACACAGGAGACCGTAAAGGCAGCGGAGACCGCGCCGGATGGTTCTGCGGTTACGAAGGCAGCTGCAGAGGTAGAGACCAATGCAGAGAATGGTCTCCCGGCGAATCGTCAGCCGGATGCGACGGCTCCGGTCGTAGATACCGTGATGGTATATGCGATGGTCAATGGCAAGATGTCTCAGGTGATGGATTCCGTAGAGGAGCTCAACGAGCAGGCACTGCTTGATAAGCTGATCGAGCTGGGCACCGTCGCAGAGGGCACGACCCTCGTCAGCTTCGAGAAGGTCGATACGGGTGAGACCGTTCTGGCCGGCCCGGGTGCTCCGGAGGGACAGGATACCATGTCGGTGCAGGATGGTGTGCTGACACTGTCCGGTTTCAAGCCGGGTGAGGGCCTCGATGAGGCAACTGCAGAGAAGGCTGTAGCCGATACCTATGCTGCAAACTTCGAGCTGAACCAGTGCACGGTAACACTTCAGTAAGACACGAGACGAAAACACCGCAGGGCCTCCTGCGGCGTTTTTTCATATTCGGGGACCGATGAGAGGAGGAAGCATGAATTTTAAACGTTTGGCAGCCATGGTGCTCAGCGTCGTGATGATGCTCGGGGCGACAGCGTGGACCGGTGGTACAGAGGCATACGCGGCGAGCGTCGTGGGCCGAGGCGTGACGCGGACGGGCAGCCCGGCGGGGGACAATGGCTCCGGCGCAGGCAGCAGCACCTCCGCGGGCAGTGCCTCGAGCGCGGACAGCGGCGAGCTTCGCGGTGTGTGGTTTTCCTACCTCGACTGGCAGAACATGCCGACGGATGAGGCGGGCTTCAAGGTCGCGGCAGATCAGGTGATGTCCGACATTCAGAAGAACGGCATGAATGCGATTTTCTGTCATGTGCATAGTCACTCGGATGCGTATTATCCGTCCTCCGTACTTCCGACATCGAAGTTTCTCCCTGGAAATGGCCGCTTCGACGCACTCCAGTACATGATCGACAGTGCGCACCGGCACGGTCTCAGCTTCCATGCGTGGTTCAACCCGTACCGCGTGACGGGCTACCAGATGAAGTGGTCGGATGTGCCGGCGGGCTCCATCGTGAAGCAGTGGTATGCGTCTGGCAACCGGAACGTGCTGCTCTTCGACGGGAACTATTACCTGAATCCGGCGCAGCCGGCGGTGCGTGATCTCGTCGTCTCTTCGATCCGCGAGGTGCTCACGAAGTATGCGATCGATGGCGTGCAGTTCGACGACTACTTCTACCCGGACCTCGGAAAGGGTGCCGCGACGAACTTCGATTACCCGGAGTACCAGCTCTACAGCGGGAACGCGTCGATCACGGAGTGGCGGAAGGCCAATGTCTCGGCCCTCATCGCCGCCGTGTACCAGACCGTGCATGCGGTCCGTCCGTCTGCGGTGTTCGGCGTGAGCCCGGTGGGACCGCTCCGGAATCTGCGAAGTGAGAAGAGTTACTTCGTAGACATTGACACATGGATGAGTCACACGGGCTACATCGACTACGTGCTCCCGCAGATCTACTTCGATTTCGAGCAGAAGACCGGCAGCGGTGTGGCGTCGGATGCTGCGTATGCGACCTGCCTCGACAGCTGGCTGAAGCTTCGCCAGAAGACCGGCGGGAAGGTGAAGCTCTACGTCGGCCTCGCGCTCTATAAGTGCGGTACGAACAGCTGGGACGGCAATGCGAAGCCGGAGTGGCTCCGCCGCAGTGACATCCTCCTCCGGGAGGTGCAGCTCGCACGACAGAGCGGCCAGGTGAGCGGCTTCGGCATCTATGCGTACCAGAACTTCGATGATGCCGCGGCACAGGCAGAGCTCGCGAACTTAAGGACGGTATTTCAGTGATGACCTGGACCGAATTCACCAGTCGATTTCCGATACAGTTAAATCAGCAGCAGGAGAGCGCCGTACAGTCCGTCGAGGGCCCGGTGCTTCTTCTCGCGGTGCCGGGCTCCGGTAAAACGACCGTGCTCGTGACACGGCTCGGCTACATGATTTTCTGTAAGGGCATCGCACCGGAGCGGATCCTGACGGTGACCTATACGGTAGCGGCGACGAAGGATATGGCGGAGCGCTTCGCATGCCGCTTCGGAGCGGAGATGGCCGGGCGCCTCGAGTTCCGCACCATCAACGGCATCTGTGCCCGTGTGATCCAGTACTGCAGCTGGAAGAGCGGCCGCACCGCGTTTTCGCTGCTCACCGATGAAAAGCGTATCGCTGCGATGCTCGCCGGCATCTACCAGCGGATCGAGCACAGCTATCCGACCGAGAGCGACCTGCAGAATGTCCGCACCCTCATCACCTTCATCAAGAACCGTATGCTTGGGGAGGAGGAAATCCGGACGCTCGAAAAGGACGCGGAGATCCAGCTTCTCCGGATCTATAAGGCATACAATGCTGAGCTCAGGGAGCATCAGCTCATGGATTACGACGACCAGATGGTCTATGCCTATACCATGCTGCAGCGCTTCCCGTGGCTGCGCGAGCATTTCCAGCAGCAGTACCCGTACATCTGTGTCGATGAGGCCCAGGACACCTCGAAGATCCAGCACGCCATCATCGCCCTCCTCGCGTCCCGGACCGAAAACCTCTTCATGGTCGGCGACGAGGATCAGAGCATCTACGGCTTCCGTGCGGCCTATCCCGATGCGCTTCTCGAGTTTGAGCAGCATCATCCCGGTGCCCGGGTCCTCCTGATGGAAGAGAATTTCCGTTCGGATGCCAGCATCGTCCGCGCCGCTGACCGCTTCATCCAGAAGAACACCCTGCGCCACGAAAAGCACATGCAGCCCGCCCGACCGAAGCAGCGCGAGATCCGGGAAATCCCGCTCGCGAACCGGAAGGCCCAGTACAGCTATCTCCTGAAGGTGGCGGAGGGCTGTACGGCCGCGTATGCAGCGGATCCGAAACAACGGGCGGTCGCAGCCGACGAAGTGAAGGAGAGAGCGGATGGCGGCCCGGCGACCGACACGCTGCACGCGGACAGGCGTAGAAGCTTGTCTCCGATCGCGGTCCTCTACCGGGACCACGAATGCGCGCTCCCACTGATCGACCTCCTCGAACGAAACGGCGTGCCATATAAGATGCGGAACGCCGATATCGGCTTCTTCACGAACCGGGTTGTGCTCGACATCTGCAACATCATCCGCCTCGCTGAGAACCCGCTGAACACGGAGCTTTTCATGCAGCTCTACTACAAGCTCGGCACCTATCTCCGCAAGCAGGATGCGCAGAGCATCGCAGACATCAGTCAGCTCGAGGGACTCTCCGTCTGGGACGTAGCACTCAAACACGGCGGGCTCAATGCCTATACCAAGGGAAAGGTCCGCGCCATTCAGACCCACATGCGGAACATGCTGAAGGAGAACGCCGGCCGCGCGGTCCATCGCATCGTCGAGTACATGGGCTACCGTGAGTATATGGAGCGAAGCGAGATCAAGGACACGAAGCTTGACATCCTCCGCATCCTCGCGGATCAGGAGGACAGCCCGCGCCATCTCGTCGACCGCCTCGAGAAACTCCGACAGGTCCTGAAGGAGAAGTCGTCGGAGCGGGACTGCCCGTTCATCCTCTCGACCATCCATGCCAGCAAGGGCCTCGAGTACGACAGCGTGTATCTCCTCGACGTCATCGACGGTGTCCTCCCGGCGCAGATTCCGAAGGACCTGAAAAAGGCCGAAAAGGCGGAGCTCGAAGCCTACGAAGAAGAGCGACGCCTCTTCTATGTCGGCATCACCCGCGCGAAGGACCAGCTGTACGTCTTCACGATGAAGACCCAGCACTCCAGCTTCTGCGATGAGCTCTTCCAGCGGATGCCGAAGAAGAGCAGCGTGAAGCCGGCCCCGACGTACAGCGGCACCGCACCCAGCAGCTGGAGCGGCTACATCAGCATCACCGGACGTAACCGGCGCTGAGGGTAACAGTTCAGACAGAGGACCCTAAATGCGTCATCGATCGCCAGTCCTCAATGCCGGATACTGTCGCCCGCGCCTTCGGCCCCGATTCTTGCATTTACGCCCTAAATAAATTATAGTTAATAAGTTAATGCACCCACATACGGTGCGCAGATCTATACATCAGGTCGCCTTCCATTCGGGCGCCCGGAAAGCGAGTATTATGGAAAAGAAACCTTACTACATCACCACGGCGATTGCCTATGCATCCGGCAAGCCGCATATCGGAAACACATATGAGATCGTCCTGGCTGACGCCATCGCACGATACAAGAGATTCCAGGGCTACGACGTCCAGTTCCAGACCGGAACCGACGAGCATGGCCAGAAGATCGAGGAGAAGGCCGCTGCTGCCGGCATGACACCGAAGGCCTTCGTCGACAAGACCGCAGGTGACATCAAGACCATCTGGGATCTTATGAACACCTCCTACGACAAGTTCATCCGTACCACCGACGACTACCACGAGAAGCAGGTACAGAAGATGTTCAAGAAGATGTACGACAAGGGCGACATCTACAAGTCCGAGTACGAGGGCTGGTACTGTACCCCATGTGAGTCCTTCTGGACCGATTCTCAGCTCGTGGACGGCAAGTGCCCGGACTGCGGACGCCCGGTACAGAAGGAGCGTGAGGAGGCTTACTTCTTCCGGATGAGCAAGTACGCGGACCGTCTCATGCAGTACTACGACGAGCATCCGGAGTTCATCCAGCCGGTATCCCGTAAGAACGAGATGGTCAACAACTTCCTGAAGCCGGGTCTCCAGGATCTCTGCGTCTCCAGAACCACCTTCAAGTGGGGAATCCCGGTCGTCGAGGACCCGAAGCACGTCGTATATGTATGGCTCGACGCGCTCACGAACTATATCACCGGTCTTGGCTATGATGCAGACGGAAACAGCGACCCGATGTTCGACAAGTTCTGGCCGGCGGATCTCCACCTCATCGGTAAGGACATCATCCGCTTCCATACCATCTACTGGCCGATCTTCCTGATGAGCCTCGACCTTCCGCTTCCGAAGAAGGTCTTCGGCCACCCGTGGCTCCTGACCGCCGCCGGTAAGTCACAGGAAGGCATCAAGATGTCGAAGTCCCGTGGCAACGTGATCTACGCCGACGACCTCGCGAAGCTCTTCGGTGTCGATGCCGTCCGTTTCTTCGTCATCCACGAGATGCCGTACGAGAACGATGGTGTCATCTCCTGGGAGCTCATGGTCGAGCGTTACAACTCCATGCTCGCAAACATCCTCGGAAACCTCGTGAAGCGTACCATCTCGATGAGCAACAAGTACTTCGACGGCGTCGTCGAGGACAAGGGCGTGACCGGCCCGATGGATGAGGATCTGAAGAACACCATCCTCCAGGCGGTGAAGACCACGAGCGAGAAGATGGATCAGCTCCGCGTCGCCGACGCCCTGACCGCTGTGTTCGATATCTTCCGTCGCTCTAACAAGTACATCGACGAGACGGAGCCGTGGGTGCTTGCGAAGGACCCGGCACAGGCCGATCGCTTAAAGACCGTTATGTACAACCTCACCGAGGCGCTCAACATCGGTGCGTCGCTCCTTGAGAGCTTCATGCCGGAGACCGCCGAGTCCATCCTTTCTGAGCTCCATGCCGAGAAGCGTGCCCTCGAGGATATGGATCGCTGGGGTCTCTACAAGTCCGGTACGAAGGTAACCGATGCACCGGCGACCCTGTTCGAGCGTAAAAAGGAAGAGGAGGTTATGGTCGAGGTCGAGAAGATCGAGGCAGCGCAGCGTGCACAGTACGAGGCGCAGCAGGCGAAGGATGCCGCCGTTTCTTCCGAGGCCAATGCAGGCGACCAGGCAGCAGATACCGACGCAGAAGGCGATGGCATGCCAGAGGAGATCCTCGAGAACGGTGACTGTGCACCGGATACGCACATCGCGACTCCGGAAGCAAAGCCGGAAATCACCTTCGAGGACTTCGATAAGGTCGAGCTCCGTATCGGAAAGATCCTTCACGCAGAGGAGGTTCCGAAGTCGAAGAAGCTCCTGAAGCTCAGTGTGCAGGTCGGTGCCGAGACACGTACGATTCTCAGCGGTATCAAGAAGTCCTACAAGCCGGAGGACCTCGTCGGTAAGCGCGTGATGATCGTCGCCAACCTCGCTCCGCGGAAGATCGCAGGTGAAGAGTCCCAGGGTATGATCGTAGCGGCAGAGGATGATGATGGAAACATTGCCCTTATGAGCCCGATGGCGAAGATGCCGAGCGGTTGTCTCATCGGCTGATGTATAAACACGACCGGCGCGCAGGAAACTGTGTTCCGGTCGTCGCTTAAAATTATGTCTACATATCAAAGTGTTTTAAAAAGCACCCGAAAAGGAATCGGACTGTCCGGTGGCCTCCTGAAGCTCTTCGCGACCCTCATGATGACCGCGTACAGCTTCGCGGTCGTCATCATTAAGAACGGCAAGCTCTACGGATACTCCAAGGAATACTATCAGATGGCGATCGCCACGGCGGAAGGGATGCGCTGGCTCCGACTCTACGACATCCTTCATTTCTGCGGCTTTTTCTGCTTCCCGATCTTCGCATTTCTCTGCGTCGAAGGTTTCATCCATACGTCCGACTTCTGGAAATATTTCGGACGTATGCTCGTGTTCGCACTGCTGAGCGAGGTTCCGTTCGACCTCTGTATGTACAACGAGACCTATCACTTCGCGCTGCAGAACCCGATGCTCACACTCGCACTCGGACTCCTCGTGATGTATGGCATGAAACAGAACCGGAAGCGCATAGAGCGGAAGTGGCTCTGTGTCGTGGCCGGCTGTGCCGCCGCCTATATCGCACATCTCCAGTTCGGCGTGTTTGCGATCCTCGGTATGGCACTCATGTATAATTTTCATAAGGAAAAGACCCTGCAGATCGCGAGTGGCGTCCTGACCACCGCCGCCGGCTCCGTCAGCGCCCACTTCCTGCCGGCCCTCTGCTTCCTGCCGATCGGGTTCTACAACGGCGAGCGTGGCCGCCTGCATCCGAAGTGGCTCTTCTACCTTTATTACCCGCTCCACCTCACCGCGTTCTACCTGATGATCTATATCGGCGCACTGCTTTAGTTACAATTCACGCAGGGGCCCGGAGGCCGGCAACAGAAGCACAGTACTACGATACCGGTGAAATCTAAGCCAGGGACCCTAAGCGGCACTAGGCCCTCTGCAATCGCTGAGTTTTCTTTATGAAAACTCAGCGTTGCTAGAGGGTTCCAAGGAGAGATAACACAAAGAGACGATGCCATTAGATGCGCCTACGGCGCGGGCATCGTCGTTTGATTTTGCCACTAAAGTGGCAAAACGGCCTCGCCGCCCGGGGGCATCCATGTGCCAAGGCACATGGATATTTACCAAGTGCCGCTAAGGGGACCTGACTTGATTTCACACGGTCTCTTCGTATGGCTTCTGTTGTCGGCCTCCGGGCCCCCTGTCTGAACTGTTACCTTCTATAGCTTGAGAAAAAATGAATGTGGTCAGACCAGATTGGATTATTATGAAAGAATCAAGTGAAATTTTTGACACCCATGCACACCTCTGCGATGCGGCTTTCGATGATGAGCGCGAGGCGATCATCGCGGATCTCGGCGCCCATGGTGTCGGTGCGTTTACAGAGATCGGCTTCGATCTACCGTCGAGTCGCGCGGCGCTTGCGCTCGCGGAGCGCTATCCGCAGGTCTATGCGGCGGTGGGCTTCCATCCGGACCACAGTGATCATCTGCGCGACGAGGATGTGGAAACGCTTCGGCAGATGGTGGAAAATAATCAGAAAATCGTGGCGATCGGCGAGATCGGCCTGGACTACCACTATACACGTGAAGGTATTTTGCGGCGGGCCGCCGCTTCCGGACAGGAACCGGACCCGGAGAGTCTCGCGACGGCCGATCCGGAGCCGGAGATTCAGAAGGCCTGCTTCCGACGGATGCTCCAGCTTGCGCGTGCGCTCGGGCTTCCGATCAATGTGCACTCGCGGGAAGCAGCGCAGGATACCTACGATCTCATCGTGGAGGAGCACGGATATGAAAATTCCGGCATCATCCACTGCTTCGGTTATCCGGTGGAGATGGCCGAGCGCTTCGTGAAGCTCGGCTTATATGTCGGTGTCGGCGGTGTCGTCACCTTTAAGAATGCCCGAAAGCTGAAGGAAGTGGTGGCGCGCATCCCGATCGAGCGCATCGTCCTCGAGACGGACTGCCCGTACATGGCACCGGTACCGAAGCGCGGCACCCGGAACGATCCACGAAATCTCCCGTATGTCGTAGAGGAAATCGCGGCGCTTCGCCAGATGGATCCGGCGGAGGTCATCCGCATCACCACCGAAAACGCGAAGCGCGTGTATCGCATCAGTGAATAAAGAAAACGCAGGCGGTCATCCTCCGCGTAACCATGGTCAATGGCTCCGGAAGAACGACCGCCTGCGTTTTTATATTCTTGACGTACTGTGTTTCCAGGAAGCATTCACGGTCGCGATCTGCTCGGCGGTGCGGTAGCTGCACGGCTTTTTTCTATAGTGACGGCCTACGGTTCTGGAGATACGTAAGCAGCGTCCGGCTGACGACGGAGCTCGCTGTTTTTGAGAAGGCGAGGCCGAGGGTGCGGCAGGAGGCCGGCTCGAGCGGGCGGGAGACGACGCCGGGACAGCCGAAGGCCTGCATGACGAGCTCCTGCGAGATGGTGACGCCGAGGCCGCTCCGCACGAAGGCCATGATGAGCGGATCGTCGCGGAAGCTGTAGGCGATGTCCGGTTTCACCGGACACTTATGGATGAGGTGCTGGATGTCGTTATCACAGCCCGGGGTCTCGATAATCAATGGATACTGAAACAGCTGCGGCAGGGTCACGCTTTCCTGCGCTGCCAGCGGATGCCCTTCCGGGAACACCGCGCAGAGCGGGTCATCGAGGAGCGGATAGAAGGCGAGATCATCTGCGACGATCGACGAGAGGAAGCCGCAGTCGATCTGTCCGTGGATGATCCAGTCGCGGATCTCGTCGTAGTTTCCATCCAGGATCGCCATCTCCACCTTCGGATAGTGTTTCTTAAAATAATGTACGACCTCCGGCATCCAGCGGGTGGTGATGCTGGAAATGCTGCCGACGCGCAGCTTTCCCTCAACCTTATGGTTGATGTTGAACGCCGCCTGGCGCAGCCGGTCCTTCTGGTTCGCGAGCTCCCGCACATAGGGAAGCAGCCGTGTGCCGTTGTCGGTCAATGTCACGCCGCGGTTGATGCGGGCGAAGAGCTGTACGCCCAGTTCCTCCTCGAGCCCCGCCATCATCTGGCTGATGCCGGACTGCGTATAGTTCAGTGCCTCGGCGGCCTTCGAAAAGCTGCCGGTCTCGCAGACCTTCAGAAATATCTCATATCGATCCTTCAGTTCCCGCATGATCAGAATCTCCATTGCTGCTATTTGGGCCAGCCGACAAACGGCTTCACATGTCGTCGATGTGGCACATCTACCAGGTATCAGTAAAATTAATATCCCGTCATAAAATCATTCGTTTCACTGATATAATACCCCATGCTATCTTATATTGCAAAAGATTATAGTAATCAGGGAGTCTTATAACTATGGAAAAGAAGTCAAGCAGTTTCTCAGGACAGATCGGATTCGTCCTTGCGGCGGCCGGCAGTGCCGTCGGCGTCGGTAATCTCTGGCGTTTCCCGTACCTCGCAGCGAAGGACGGCGGTGGGCTCTTCCTGCTGGTCTATCTCGTGCTGGTGCTGACCTTCGGCTTCACGCTGCTGACCTCCGACATCGCGATCGGACGACGCACGAAGCAGAGCGCCATCGGTGCCTATGCGACGATGAATCCGAAGTGGAAATTCCTCGGCATCCTGACCTTTCTCGTGCCGGTGCTGATCATGACCTACTATGCGGTTATCGGCGGATGGATCACGAAGTATGCTGTTGCGTATCTTTCGGGGCATGCGGCCGCTACGGCAGAGGATGGCTACTTTACAGGCTTTATTACCTCCCCGGTTTCACCGGTGGTGTTCGCCCTTCTGTTCATGGGCATCACCGCTATTATCGTATATAACGGTGTCGAGGGCGGCATCGAGCGTGTATCCCGCTGCATGATGCCGATCCTGCTCGTGCTGGTGATTGTGATCGCGGGCTATGCATTGACCCTGCATCATGAAGATGCCTCCGGACAGGTGCGTACCGGCATGGATGGTCTCCGTTACTACCTCACCCCGCATCTCGAAGGCCTGACCCTCGGCCGCTTCCTGCAGATTCTGCTCGATGCGATGAGCCAGCTGTTCTTCTCCCTCAGTGTATCGATGGGCATCATGATCACCTACGGCTCCTATGTAAAGCCGGAGGTCAATCTGAACACCTCCGTGAATCAGATCGAGATCTTCGATACCGGCGTCGCACTGATCGCCGGCGCGATGATCATCCCGGCAGTGTATGTGTTCTCCGGTACGGAAGGCATGAGCGCCGGTCCGAGCCTGATGTTTGTGTCCCTTCCGAAGGTCTTTGCAGCGATGGGGAAGGCTGGCGTCTTCGTCGGCATACTTTTCTTCGTCACTGCGATCTTCGCGACGCTCACCTCCTGCATCTCCGTGCTCGAATCCATCACCGCGAACTGCATGGAGATCTTCCACACCGGTCGTAAGAAGACGGTGCTGGTACTGTCGGTCATCTACCTCGCAGCGTCAGCCATCATCGCCCTCGGCTACAGCATCTTCTACTTTGAAGTGCAGCTGCCGAACGGCTCTGTCGGCCAGCTGCTCGACATCATGGACTACGTCAGCAACAGCGTGATGATGCCCTTCATCGCACTGCTGTCTACCCTCCTGCTCGGCTGGGTTGTGACGCCGAACTACGTCGTCGATGAAATGGAGCGGAACGGCGAGACGTTCCACCGGAAAAAGCTCTACTGCATCATGATTCGCTTCGTGGCACCGTTCCTCATGCTGATCCTCTTTCTGCAGTCGACCGGCATCCTCGCATGATATACATTGTGAGGACGAGATGATCTGAATTATGTATAACAAAAATCCGAATCCTTCTCGATAAAGCGCATGCCATACATGATATGACGGCCGGAAGAAGGACTCGGATTTTTCTGCGTTTATGTAAACGAATCAGAGCACATGTGTGTAAATAAAAAACTTCGGGGCCAGGTGTATCCACGTCACATAGAAGGATCCTCTTAGTGCTGCTACGTTCCCGTCCTGACACGGTTCGAGGGATCTATTGCGTGGGGCCCAGCGCCCGAAGCATAGAAAGTATAGCTGAAAATCGCGGAAATGGCAAGCTGTACTTGACATCCTGTGATATAATACCTTGATTCATGGTAACAGTTTAGACAGGCAGGGGACCCGCAGGGGCGGCAACGGAACTGTTATGATTCATAGTGATGTGAGGTTTTTATGAGCTTTTCGAGTCTGATTTTCATAGCGCTGTTTCTGCCGGTTTTCATGATCGCTTCTGTGCTTGCGCGTGGAAATCAGCGGAAGAACCTCGTGCTGCTCCTCTTTTCTCTGATTTTCTATGCCTTCGCGGGGCTCACGAAGCTTGCGCTGCTCCTCATGGTGACGATGCTCGCCTGGTTCAGCGGGCAGCGCATCGGACGGGCGCTACAGTTCGCGGCTTCGGAAAATCCGGACTATCAGGAGGGCGATGATGATTTCCAGAGTCCGGACGCGGAGCGGATCCGTGTCGAGGGGCAGAGGCGTGCCCGTGCGTGGCTGATCCTCGCGCTCGTGCTGCTGATCGCGGTGCTTCTCTTTTATAAGCTTGCCGGACCGATCTGCCGGAGTCTGTTTCTGACCAATGCAGACGACCTGGACGCAGGTGGTGGTGCCACGACGGGAATGGCTGCGGCCATCCTCGCGTATGTCCGAAACATTGGCCTCCCACTCGGCATTTCCTTCTATATATTTAAGCTGATCAGCTACGTCGCCGACGTCTATACGAAAAAGACGGAGCCGGGCGATTTCTTCCATGTGCTGCTCTATACCGTGACCTTCCACCAGGTGGCGCAGGGCCCGATCACGCGCTTCGGCGAGATGGCCGAGGAGATGGACCATCGGCGCGCGGATGCCGAGGATCTGGTAGAGGGCCTCTGGCGCTTTATGGTGGGCCTCGCGAAGAAGACCGTACTCGCGGATCATCTCGGCACACTCGCGGAGACCTTCCTGCCGCTCGCCGGTAACACCACGTTCTCCGTCGGCGGTGCCTACCTCGGTGCGCTCTGCTACATGCTGCAGCTCTATCTTGATTTCTCAGCCTACTCCGACATGGCGCTCGGCCTCGGTCGGATGATCGGCTTCCACTATCCGGAAAACTTCAACTATCCATATATCGCGGTTTCTGTGCGTGACTTCTGGCGTCGCTGGCACATTTCGCTGAGCCGTTTCTTCCGGGATTATGTATACATCCCGCTGGGCGGGAATCGTGTATCGACCGGACGGCTGATGCTGAATCTGCTTGCCGTTTGGGCGTTGACCGGCTTCTGGCATGGCAGCAGCTGGAATTTTATCCTCTGGGGACTTTACTACTTCGTCTTCATCGCGATCGAGAATTTCGTGAAGAAATTCCAGAAAGCGAAGGCAGTGTCTGGCACAGACGCTACGGACGGCGCAGTTGCCGCTGCAGGCCCGGCTTCAGCTGCGGACACGAAGCGCAACGCGCAGGCACCGCGTCGCTCGCCGCTGCCGGCGCTCACGCGTGCGCTTGGTCACCTCTACACCCTGATCGTCGTGTTCTTCGGCTGGGTGCTGTTCCGCTTCAGTGATTTCCAGGTGCTGCGCGAGGTGCTCCGCACGATGTTCTTCCTGAGCGGACGTGCGACGGTCGATGCGGCGGAGCTTTTGACCCTCCGCAGTAATCTGTTCTTCCTGATCTTTTCCATTATCGCCTGCACACCACTCGGTGCCCGTCTCGCCGCGAAGCTGCGGGCGTTCTATGATGCGAGCCTTCAGCAGGAGGCGCGCGAGAAGCAGCAGCTCGAGCGTGAGAAGGCGCGTTATCAGAAGGAAACCGAGATCGATCAGCAGGTGCAGCGCCTCGACGCCAGCATCGAGGGCCTCGAGGAGGAAGACGCCGAGAATCACGAGCGCGTCGCTACCCGGATGAAGCGCCGCATCACGAAGAGCAGCGAAGCCCGTCGCCGGAGCGAGGGCCTGTACTACGGCCTCCGCCTCCTCCTGATGCTCCTGCTCCTCGCACTCTCCATCGTCTCGATGGTCGGCGCCAGCTACACCCCGTTCCTGTATAATCAGTTCTGATGTCTCCGGCGACCCGCGGGCGTCGCGCGTAAAGCGCTGCGCCCGTTCCACGTCCATGGCATCCCGTGACCGGCTGAGCCGCCGGCCTATCGAAAAGCATGAAACCAGTTTCTGAAAATGAACATGAAAAACCGCATAAAGAGATGCGCGGCGTTCAGATCGTTGCGGTCGCCGCAGCGCTGATCGCCACCGTACTTCTCGGCATTGGCCTCGCCCTGCCACTCCGCCCGACGTACTCTGCCTCCGAGAAGCGCGCCCTCGCGAGCTTTCCGACCGCGACCACGGAGACCCTCCTGTCCGGTGCGTACTTCACAGACCTCGCGACCTGGTTCTCCGACACCTTTCCGTGCCGCGAGACCCTGCTCAGCCTCGGCGCGAAGCTCGAGAGCCTCTATGGCCCGCAGGGTGAGTCCTTCTACGGAAACCGGTCCACGGCCGTCGCGGATACGATTCCGGAGACCGCCGAGTCGCTCGCGCCGGTCATGACCCTCGCCGCTGCGGAGCCGGAGGGCGCCGCGGATGAGGCCAATGCTTCGGCCACGCCATCGTCACTTGCACATGACAAGTCGGCGACGGGTGCGCTCGATCAGTATGCCGCCCTCGTCGAGACGAATGCCGACGGTACGCTGAAGGAGAAAAAGGCAGAAAAAGCGGAGGTGAACGGCGAGCAGGCCGGCAGCATCTACGTCACGAACCACCGCGGCTACGAAATCTACTATTATAATCAGGGCGGTGCAGTGAAGTATGCGTCCATGATCAACACCTATCGGGCGCGCTTCCCGAAGTGTGAGGTCTACGATATCCTCGTGCCGAACAGCTTCGGCGTCGAGCTCGACCGCAGCACGCAGGCGGCGCTCGGCTCCAGCAACATGGAGGACGCGTTCAACTACATCTACAGCATGATCGATCCGGAGGTCCATAAGGTGTCCGTCTTCGAGACGCTTCTGCAGCATAAGAACGAGTACATCTACTTCCATACCGACCACCACTGGACCGGACTCGGGGCGTACTATGCCTACATGCGCTTCTGCGATGCGAAGGGCATCGAGCCGCACAGCCTCCGGGACTACCAGAAGGAGAGCTTCGATGGCTTCTACGGCACCTTCTACTTCTCGACGAACCGCTCCGAGGCGCTAAAGCAGAACCCGGATACTGTCGAGGCCTGGCTGCCGATCGCGACGAACGAGATGGAGTACATCAACCAGCTCGGCGAGCAGGGCCATGCCCAGGTCATCAACGACGTCACGAATTCGAACGCCGGCGACAAGTACAGTGCTTTCATCCATGGCGATAATCCGCTGACGGTCATCCATAATCCGCATCGAAGCGACGGCTCGGCCTGCGTCCTCATCAAGGAATCCTATGGCAATGCCTTCGCTCCGTACCTCGTGGATCACTATGAGGATGTCTATGTCGTCGACTATCGTCACTTTGAGGGCAGCATCGCGCAGCTGATCGAGGAGTACGGTGTGCAGGATATCATCTTCTTAAATAACGTGATGGCGCTCAGCGAGCGGGCATCCGGGATGATGATGGGACTGCTCGGGTGAGCGCCTGGAGGGCTGGCAGCAGAAACGCAGTACCCCGAGCTCGGAAGACTCTAAAATTCCAGTCCTCCGGGCTCTCATGCCCGAGCGGTTACCGGCAGCAGAAGCAAAAAGTACAAACGCTTGCAAAAGCGTGTACACTCACTTATAATTTATAAGATTTAACAGTCTGAATAATGCGGTTCTTATGCTCTGCGCATAGGAAACTTACAGGAGATATATGGAACAGTTTATCATGAAAGGTGGCACCCCTCTTCACGGCGAGGTCGTGATCGGCGGGGCGAAGAATGCCGCACTGGGCATCATCGCCGGCGCACTTTTAACAGATGAAGATGTGATTATAGAGAATCTGCCGGACGTGCGTGACATCAACGTTATGCTTGAGGCATTGAAGGAGATCGGCGCCGTCGTCGAGCGTATCGATCGTCATACCGCGAAGATCAGCGCCGTGGGCGTGACGAGCGTATCGATCGACGACGAGTACATCCGGAAGATCCGGGCATCCTACTACTTTATCGGCGCACTGCTGGGCAAGCATCACATGGCGGATGTTCCGCTTCCGGGCGGCTGTGCGATCGGTTCCCGTCCGATCGACCAGCACATCAAGGGCTTCCGGGCCCTCGGTGCGAAGGTAGAGATCCGGAACGGCTGTGTACAGGCCGCTGCCTCCGAAGGACTTCACTCCTCCCACATCTACCTCGACGTCGTATCCGTCGGCGCGACCATCAACATCATGCTGGCTGCCGTCCTCGCAGAGGGCAGAACCATCATCGAGAACGTGGCGAAGGAGCCGCACATCGTCGATGTCGCGAACTTCCTGAACTCGATGGGGGCCAACATCAAGGGCGCCGGTACGGATACGATCCGCATCCGTGGCGTCCGCCGCCTGCATGGCACGACCTACGCCGTTATCCCGGACCAGATCGAGGCAGGCACCTTCATGTGTGCCGCCGCGGCGACCCGTGGTGACATCCTGATCAAGAACGTCATCCCGAAGCACCTGGAGTCGATCACCGCGAAGCTGCTCGAGATGGGCAACACGGTCTATGAGTACGATGAGGCCGTACGCGTCGTGGGCGCGCCGGTGCAGCATCCGACCGATGTGAAGACGCTCCCGTATCCGGGCTTCCCGACCGACATGCAGCCGCAGATGTCCGTGACCCTGGCCCTCGCCGATGGCACCTCGGTCGTCACCGAATCCATCTTCGAGAACCGTTTCAAGTATGTCGATGAGCTCGCGCGTATGGGCTCGAACATCAAGGTGGAGGGGAACGTCTCCGTCATCGATGGTGTGAAGCGCTTTACGGGTGCCAGTGTCAATGCACTCGACCTCCGCGCTGGTGCCGCTCTCGTCATCGCCGGCCTCGCCGCAGATGGCATCACGACGGTCCGCGACATCGTCTACATCCAGCGTGGCTATGAGCACTTCGAGCAGAAGCTGCAGGCCCTCGGCGCACAGATCGAGCTGGTGGACAGTGAGCGCGAGGCGCAGAAGTTCCGGATGAAGATCGGCTGATGTAGAAAGAGATAATTTATATAGCTTGTGTAGAATAGAAACTGTTTTCAACAGGGTCTGAAAGAACATCGCCGTGCAGGCGACACAGCTTGGGATACGAAAAGACAGTGTTGAGTCCATGATTCGATACTGTCTTTTGTGAATTTATGAAGGAGAAATGATTATGGATCTAAGAGCCATCGCTTTTATTTTGTTCATTTTAATGTATGTGATTATGATTGCGAAGCCGAACTGGAAGATCTACGCGATCTGGGGCGTCGCCATCGTCTTTATGCTGGTCGGGATCCTCCGGCCGAATCCGCTGTACATCCTGTCGGTCATCAACTGGAACGTCCTTATGATGATCGGCGGCACGATGCTCGTCGTCTGGTTCTTCATCGAATCGAAGATGCCGAATCTGCTGGCGGATATCATCCTCGATAAGTGTGCAAATGTCATGTGGGTCATCATCCTGATGTCGCTGTTTGCCGGTGCGGTGTCGGCGTTTATCGATAATGTCGCTACCGTCCTCATGATCGCACCGGTGGCACTTGCGGTATGTAAGAAGCTCGATATCTCGCCGGTATCGATGATTCTGTCCATCGCCGTGTCCTCGAATCTGCAGGGTGCGGCGACGCTCGTCGGCGATACGACCTCCATCATGCTCGGTGACTATGCGAACATGAACTTCATGGAGTTCTTCTTCATGCATGGGCGTCCGGGTATTTTCTGGTCCGTCGAGTTCGGTGCACTGATGACGGTACCGGTGATGATTTTTCTCTTCCATAAGTATCGACAGCCGGTGGAGGCCAGCGAGAAGACCGTGGTGACGGATTACTTCCCGACGATCGCCCTGTGTGGTATCGTCGTTGCGCTCATCGTCGCGTCCTTCATCCCGAATACACCGGATATGATCAACGGTATCATCTGTATGACGATCGCGGCGATCTGTATGATCTGTGACTATGCGCGGCATCGGAGTCACCTCAACCTCAAGCATGCGATCGCTTCGGTGGATGCGGATACGCTGCTGATCCTCGCGGGGCTGTTTATCGTGATCCGTGGCATCACGGATGTCGGGATCATCGATGCGGCCGCAGACCTGATCGTACGTGCAGGTGGCAGCAACATCTTCATGCTCTATACGATCATCGTGTGGGGCTCGGTGCTGTTCTCTGCGTTTATCGATAACATCCCGTATGTGGCGACTATGCTGCCGATCATCACGGGCATCTGTCAGCTGCTCGGGATCGAGCCGTATCTTCTGTACTTCGGACTGCTGACCGGCGCGACGCTCGGTGGAAACATTACCCCGATCGGTGCGAGTGCGAATATCACGGCGGTCGGAATGCTGAAGGCCGGTGGCTATGAGGTATCGTTCGGTGATTTCATGAAGATCGGACTGCCGTTTACGCTGGCGGCGGTGCTCACCGGGTATGCGTTTATCTGGGTGTTCTGGGCGTGACCGGATGAAGATGGAGACGGAGACAGGGCTGTCCGAAGGGCAGCCCTGTCTCCGTCTCCTATTTGTATGTGGTGAAAAATAATCTGAATTAGTGATTGACAATTAATTAACAGGCATGTATACTACTTGTAGTTTGATTGATAAATAATTAACGATAATTAATTATCAATCGACGTGAGATAATTTGATCTATAGTTGTTGCCACAAAAAGGAGATCACACATGAGTAAGGAATTAAAGAATCCGGAGATCGTTAAGGACATGGATTCTCTGCAGGCGAAGATCGCGGTTGTCAGAGAAGCACAGGAGAAGTACGCAAACTTCACACAGGAGCAGGTAGATAAGATTTTCAACGCCGCTGCAACGGCTGCAAACCAGATGCGTATTCCGCTTGCACAAATGGCAGTAGAGGAGACCGGTATGGGTCTCGTCGAGGATAAGGTCATCAAGAACAACTACGCCGCTGAGTATATCTACAACAAGTATAAGAATACGAAGACCTGTGGTGTCATCGATGAGGATCCGGCTTTCGGAACCAAGACGATCGCAGAGCCGCTGGGCCTCGTGGCTGCAGTTATCCCGACGACGAACCCGACATCGACCGCTATTTTCAAGACGCTGATCTGCTTAAAGACCAGAAATGGTATCATCATCAGCCCGCACCCAAGAGCGAAGAAGTGCACCACTTATGCTGCAAAGGTCGTTCTCGATGCTGCTGTCAAGGCAGGTGCTCCGGAGAACATCATTGGCTGGATCGATGAGCCGTCTCTTGAGATGACGGATGAGATCATGCATGACGCAGACTGCATCCTTGCAACCGGTGGTCCTGGTATGGTAAACGCAGCGTATAGCTCTGGTACACCGGCACTCGGCGTAGGTGCAGGTAATGATCCTTGCATCATCGATTCGACTGCAGATATCCAGATGGCAGTTTCTTCCATCCTTCATTCGAAGACCTTCGACTATGGTATGATCTGTGCTTCTGAGCAGACCTGCACCGTCGTAGCAGATGTGTATGATAAGGTAAAGAAGGAGTTTGAGTACAGAGGTGCGTACTTCCTGAGTAAGGAGGAGAAGGAGAAGGTTGGTAAGGTTATCATCATCAACGGCTCCATGAACGCAAAGATCGTCGGCCAGCCGGCATGGAAGATCGCCGAGATGTGCGGCATCGAGATCCCGCACTCGAAGAAGGTCCTCATCGCAGAGGTGACCGATAACTCGAAGGCAGAGCCGTTCGCACATGAGAAGCTCGCGCCGGTACTCGGTATGTATAAGGCGAAGGATTTCGACTCTGCACTTGTAAGCTGTGAGAAGCTTCTGATGGAGGGTGGTCCTGGACATACTGCGTCCCTCTTCATCGATCCACGTGAGACCGAGAAGATCGCAAAGCACGCACATGTGATGCATGCCTGCCGTATCCTCCTGAACCAGCCGTCTGCCCTGGGTGGTCTCGGTGATCTTTACAACTTCAAGCTCACTCCGTCTCTGACACTGGGCTGCGGCTCCTACGGTGGAAACTCTGTTTCTGAGAACGTCGGTGTCAAGCACCTGCTGAACTATAAGACTGTGACAGAGAGGAGAGAAAACATGCTCTGGTTCCGTACCCCATCTAAGGTTTACTTCAAGAAGGGCTGCATGCCAGTTGCCCTCGCTGAGTTAAAGGAAGTTTATGATAAGAAGAAGGTGTTCCTCGTAACCGACTCCTTCCTCGATTCTGCAGGATACATCAAGCCGATCACCGACAAGCTCCATGAGCTCGGCATCGACTACCGCGTATTCTCACACGTACAGCCGGATCCTACCCTGGCCAATGCTGAGGAAGGCGCTGAGCAGATGCGTCGTTATCAGCCGGATTGCATCATCGCCTTCGGTGGTGGTTCTGCGATGGATGCCGGTAAGATCATGTGGGTTCTCTATGAGCACCCGGATGTAACCTTCGCCGATATGTCGATGCGTTACATCGATATCCGTAAGAAGGTTTACCAGTTCCCGAAGATGGGTGAGAAGGCACTCTTCGTAGCCATCCCGACCTCTTCTGGTACCGGTTCTGAGGTGACTCCGTTCGCGGTTATCACCGACCAGACCACGGGCACCAAGTACCCGATCACGGACTACGAGCTGCTTCCGAACATGTCGATCATCGATACCGACAACATGATGACACAGCCACGCGGCCTCACCGCTGCATCCGGACTCGATGTTCTCGTACACGCACTCGAGGCATACGCTTCCATGATGGCTACACCGTATACGGATGGTCTCGCTCTTCAGGCGATGAAGCGCGTCTTCGAGTACCTGCCGACTGCTTTTAACGAGCCGACCAATGTCAAGGCCAGAGATGAGATGGCACACGCATCCTGCATGGCAGGTATGGCCTTCGCCAATGCCTTCCTCGGTGTCTGCCACTCCATGGCACACAAGCTCGGTGCTTACCACCACATCCCGCACGGCATCGCAAACGCACTCCTCCTCACCGAGGTCATCCGTTACAATGCTGCGGAGCAGCCACAAAAGATGGGTACCTTCCCTCAGTATGAGTATCCGCACACACTCCACAGATATGCAGAGTGCGCACGTTTCTGCGGTGTCGTTGAGAAGGATGATGCCAAGGCTGTTCAGAAGTTCTGCGATAAGATCGTAGAGCTGAAGCGTACTGTCGGCATCAAGGAGCGCATCCAGGATTACAACGTAACCGAGGAGGATTTCCTGAAGACCCTCGACGAGATGAGCACCAACGCATTCGATGATCAGTGCACCGGTGCAAACCCGAGATACCCGCTGATCTCCGACATCAAGGAGATGTACAAGCTTGCATTCTACGGCAAGGCTTACCAGAAGAACGACGCAACACCAGTCGAGGTTCTTCCTTGCATGGATGAGTACACCGCTTAATCAAATCGTTTGAACCTTGTGGCAACAAGTTCATAAATAAAAGCCGTCCGGATGTTTCCGGGCGGCTTTTTATTGCGGTGTCTTAAGAATTTCGTAAGGGGGTCTGACCCCATAAATTTCAGTTTAGATTCTGTTTAGAAAAAATTAATGGGGTCAGACCCCATAAACTTAAGAGGCGCAATAAACTGGTGCTTGGCGGTGAGCCATGATATGATAAATGTGTTGATTCATCGGCACTTCGACAGAGTTTTTTCTGTTCGAGCCGGCAGAAGCTGATTTCTGTTCGGACAGGCAGAGGGTGGCGTTTATGAAGAAGAGAAGGCTGGCGGCGCTGGCGGTCGCCGTCATCGTGGTCGCGCTGATGCTGGAGGCCGGCATTTTAAAATATGTAAATGATCAGATGACATACAGGATCTCTGAGGTGATGCTGGATCGTGTGTTTACGGTACTCGAAAAGAATGAGCAGAGTGAAGCGGATATGATCGAATCGCTGAAGTCGGACTATATCGTCCGGGCGCGTGCGGTGTCCTATATCCTGGATGCGAAGCCGGAGGCGGAGCTTGATGTCGATGAGCTCCAGCGGATTGCAAAGCTGATTTCGGTGGACGAGATCCACCTTCTGGATCAGACGGGCATGATCTACAGCGGCACGCTCCCGAAGTACTTCGGCTATAATTTCGATACCGGCGAGCAGATGGCGTATTTTAAGCCGATGCTGACAGATAAACAGCTGTCGATGTGCCAGGATGTGACGCCGAATACCGCTGAAGGCAAGGAGATGATGTATGCTATCGTCTGGGATGAAAGTGCTTCGAAGATGATTCAGGTGGGCATCACGCCGAAGCATCTGCTGCAGGAGCTGAAGCATAACCAGGTTCCCGCTGTGGTGGCCGATATGCCGCTCTATAAAGGCATGGAGCTCTATGTCGCAGATCCGGAGACGAAGCAGATCGAGGGGGCCACGGACAGTACGCAGCTCGGCCGGCGTCTCGAGGAACTCGGCATCGATGCAGAGGCCGTCAGCATTGGCCAGACCATACGAATGGATGCCGTCGTAAAGGGAGAGGACTGTCGATGCATGCTGCAGAAGGACGCGAAGTACCTCGTGGTGATCACGGAGGAGAAGGCAGTGTACCTCGAAAGCAGCTTCGTCGCGATGCTTATCGTCGGAGTGTACCTGATACTCGCGTCGTGTGGCATGATCTATATGCTCGCGGAGGTGATGAAGGAGAAGTACGAAAAGGAGAAGCTGCTCTATACCTCGATGACGGACGAGCTTACGCGCTGCGGGAACCGGCACGCGTACGAGACGGATATCGCGAAGCTCGATCTGCAGGCGGCCTGGGCCTACCTGTCGATGGATGTGAACGGACTTAAGCAGGTCAATGATACGCGCGGGCACGCGGCTGGCGATGAGCTGATCTGTGCGGCGGCCGAAACGATGAAGCACAGCTTCGCGGATATCGGCAGGGTGTACCGCATCGGCGGCGATGAGTTCGTCGTGATCGTCACCGGGGAGCTGGAGGCGCTGGACGCGCGGCTTCAGGACTTCGATGTGGATGTCGCGCACTGGCAGGGCGAGCTCGTGGACAGCATGAGCATCGCCTGGGGATATGTGCTGAGCACCGAGCACCCGTGGGAAAGCGTCCATGAGATCTCGAAGGCAGCCGATATACGTATGTACGAACGGAAGGCGTACTTCTACCGTGAAAGCGGCGTGGACTGTCGGAAATCATAGGATGAAAAGGCCGTCGTGGCGGGGAGAGCCCCATCACGACGGCCTTAAGAATTTTGTAAGGGGGTCTGACCCCATAAACTTTCACCCATTTATTTCTTTCCGATGGGGATTTGCGTTGAATTCAGCGCCTTGAAAACGGGGATTCCTCTTCCTGGCCTAATGAAAGAAGCACCCGGGCCATATGACTCGGGTGCTTCTGTATGGAGAAAAAATGAATAAGTAAAATAACGCGTTACGCGACCTTCACTGCGAGGCCGGCGGCATTCAGTGCTCTCTCGAGTACCGGGATGACGATGCAGACCGCGATCATCTTCGCGCAGTCACCTGGCAGGAACGGGATCACACACGCACCGAGCGCGCCACCGAGTGTCGCCATGGCAGCATTGCCCTGCGCACCCATGAGGTACATGAACCAGGCGGTTCCGAAGATATAGAGGATCACCTCGCCGGCGAGCTGTGCGACGAAGAGAAGCAGGTACTTCTGGCCGCCCTTCTGCTCACGACCGAAGCGGTGATAGATGAGGCCGGTCAGGAATGCGAGGAAAAGATAACCGATGAGGTAACCGGAGGACGGCTTCACGAAGGAGCCGAAGCCACCGCTGTAGCCGGCGAAAACCGGAAGACCGAAGGCACCGAGCAGAAGATAGATCAGCACGGAAAGTGTACCGTACTTCGCACCGAGCAGCGCACCGGCGAAGGCCGCCGCTAGGGTCGCGAGGGAAATCGGAACACCACCTGGAAGCGGGATGGACATCGGAGACAGTACACAGAGAAGTGCTGCACATAAAGCCGTCAGGGTCAGAGTTTTCGTGGTTGTATTCGTCATAAGAAGTTAACCTCACTTTTTTCACAAGTTTACAGAACGTGAAAATTATAAGAAGTTAACCCGCAGATGTCAATAGGTTGCCAGCAGAAACCGGTGATTCCGACCGTTCAGTCATAGCGGTTCAGAGAGTGGTGGCTATTTAGCTGGACTGTAACAGGTGATCTACTGCGGCGTGCGCGCCGAGACGGCGTAGACATTGACCGTATGAGCCATGCGGCTGTTGAAGAAGATGCGGTCGCCGGCGTGGGCGTAGATCGGGTGCGGGTGCGCGTCCTGGCCGAGCCAGTCGGAGTCATGCTTACAGAGTGGAACCCAGTGGAGGATGCCCTCATCCCAGTCCGGCTCCACCTTCGTGATGTAGGCGCCATCCTTTCGATGCGGATCCGGGCCGTTGTCGGTCGAGTTCTCGCGCTCGATGATTTTTTCACCCGGCATGCGATAGTAGCCGTCGCAGGTCAGATTGCCGCGGTGGTCCATCAGGAAGTGGCCGTAAGCATTGTACTCATCCGGCAGGGCGATCTCCCAGAAGTTGCGGACGGGCAGGCCATCTGCGTCGGTGTGTGTGAAGTCAATGTCACAACGGCCAACCATCGCCGGGCCGTGATCATAGCCGCCGTGGTAGATGATGCTTCGACCGTCGTCCGTCCACATCTCGTGGCAGACCCAGTCATGGCGACTGCGCGCATAGCCACGCGGGTTGCCTTTGGTATCATCGCCTTCCTTCCGGACGTGATAGAAGATGTCCTGATGATGGTCATAGATATTCACACGACGGATGCCGCAGTCGAAGGCGGACCACTCGTGGTTATACATGATGATGTCCGAATCGAGCGGGTGGAACTGTACATGCGTGATCCAGCAGCGCGGGATCGTCTTTTCATAAAGCAGCGCACCGCTCTCTGTGTCATACACGCAGAGATACGAGTTGAGACCCTCGTCCTGTGCACGCTGGTCGATGTTGTACTTCGGACGCTTGTCGAGGCCCTCACCCTCGGTCTCCGGATCGAAATCAAGGATGCGCCCGTCAGTCATCGGCACGCACAGCTTCGTGCCGTCCAGGCTGACGTGCGTGAATGCGGTCATCCGGCCATCCGGCACGCGGTTCAGCACCCGGATGTTGCCGTCCCGGTCGGTCCGACAGATTTTATCATCCTGAATATAGTAGACACGCTCACGGATATAGTCGAGGCAGACGCTGGCCTTGCCGAGGCCCTCATCCTGCGTGCCATCGAAGTAGACGTAGCTCTTCAGGATGCCCTTCTGATTATCCGTCAGCTTCCGGTCGGTTCCGCGGAACATGTCATGCATCCAGACATTCGGATGGCCGTCCCGGTCCGAAATCAGATAGATACGCTCGTCATCCGCGCTGAGTGACGAGCAGGTGAAGTAGAGAAGCTGGGTGTTGAAGCAGTCTCTGCCCAGCCCATCGCTGATTAAAACTCTTCCATTTAAAAGCTTCGATGTGTTCATAAGACTTCCTCGATTCGTATTTTCGTTATACAGGTCTTCTTTTTAGAGGGACGGATATAGTTTCTCTGTTTGTTCAAATCAATTTGACTCAAATCCAGTTTATTCAAATGGATTTGAATAAACTATCATGAGACAAACATATCATTCATCGTAAAAATATCAACTATTCGTAACCATTTCAGATGCATAGACCCCAGAGCCAGCTTCGGCCCAAGACGATCCCAAGCCTGAACAGTAGCGCCCGCGCCACCATAATATTTGTTTATATCAGGAATTTTTTGTTTACGTAAAGATTATACCATGTTATAGTTACCCCGATAAAACATGGATTCGGAGCCAATGGGGGCGCCTTCAGGAAAGAACGGGCGCACTATGTCTTGGTATCCGGATTTTTTAAACTAAACCAAATAAGCTGTTCCTGAAGGAGGAAATTTTATGTCTTATGTTGATGAAGTTTACGAAGGATTAAAGGCAAAGCATCCGCACGAGCCGGAGTTTCTCGAGGCTGCAAAGAGAATTCTCGAGTCTCTGGACCCGATCGTTTCGAAGAACGAGGATGTATACCGTAAGAATGCTCTTCTGGAGAGATTTGTCGAGCCGGAGAGAATCATTACGTTCAGAGTACCATGGACCGATGATAAGGGTGTAAACCACGTAAATCTCGGCTACAGAGTACAGTTCAATTCAGCCATCGGACCGTACAAGGGCGGTCTCCGTTTCCATCCGTCTGTAAATCAGTCGATTCTTAAGTTCCTCGGTATGGAGCAGATTCTGAAGAACTCCCTGACCAGCCTTCCGATCGGTGGTGGTAAGGGTGGTGCGGACTTCGACCCGCACGGCAAGTCGGATGCAGAGGTGATGCGCTTCTGCCAGAGCTTCATGACGGAGCTCTATAAGTACATCGGTAAGGATACCGACGTTCCGGCCGGTGATATCGGTGTCGGCGGACGTGAGGTAGGCTACCTCTATGGCCAGTACAAGAGACTTACCGGCCTCTATGAGGGCGTACTGACCGGCAAGGGTCTCACCTTCGGTGGTTCCCTCGCTCGTCCAGAGGCAACCGGCTATGGTCTCGTTTACATCACGGATGAGGTAGTCAAGGGTGCCGGCAAGGAGCTGAAGGGAAAGACCATCGTCGTTTCCGGTTCCGGTAATGTCGCACAGTATGCGATCCAGAAGGCCGAGCAGCTCGGTGCGAAGGTTGTTACCTGCTCTGACTCCAACGGCTATATCTATGATCCGAACGGTATCAACTTCGAGGTTCTCTGCCAGATCAAGCAGGTCGAGAGAGGGAGAATCAAGGAGTACGCAAACCGCGTTCCAGGTTCCGAGTACCACGAGGGTGAGCGTCCATGGGGCGTAAAGTGTGACATCGCACTTCCGTGTGCAACCCAGAACGAGGTCAACGGTGAGGACGCGAAGAAGCTCATCGAGAACGGCTGCTGGTGTGTATGTGAGGGTGCAAACATGCCTTCCGACGAGGCTGCGATCGATACTTACCTCGCTGCGAAGATTCTCTATATGCCAGCTAAGGCAGCCAATGCTGGCGGCGTAGCGGTTTCTGCACTCGAGATGTCTCAGAACTCCGAGAGACTGAGCTGGAGCTTCGAGGAGGTCGACAGCAAGCTTCACGACATCATGGTGAACATCTATAAAAACGTTTCAGAGACTGCAAAGAAGTATGGCTATGAGAACAACTTCGTCGTTGGTGCGAACATCGCCGGCTTCGAGAAGGTTGCAACGGCTATGCTTGCACAGGGCCTCGTATAAGAGATATAAAATTGCAGCATATAAAACGACGTCATAGAGAAATCTGTGACGTCGTTTTGTTTTGCTCTGCGATGTTCTGCAAAAGAACCCCAATATGGAGGGATAATGTGCTATAGTGTGTAGAACGATGTATGAAAACACCACACGCAGTTAGCAGGGGGAATTATGAACAGAGCGCAGCAGTATCGATATCAGCCCGGACATAGAGGGAGTGGGCTCTTTTCGTATCTGGATACGTTTTTCAGAAAGTATGCCGACAGGGAGTTCTTCTTTATGGGGAGAACTGTGGCATACTTTTTCTTTTTTGCGCTGCTGTTTACGCTGAGCGCGTTCGCTGCGACGGAGGGGAGTGCAGCGCAGGTGCAGTCGGAGGATGTGGTCACAGGATCTGCGTCGCTGGATGGGCCGTCGGCGGCAGCTTCTTCGGCAGAGGAGGCGTCGGCGCTGGAAACGTCAGCGAGTGCCTCTGATATGTATGTCAATGTCCGTGCAGCCTGGTACGAGGATTCCTACCACATCACGAATCCGGATGGCGGTCGCAGTGGCTACGGCTACGAGTACGAGCAGGCGGTGGCATCCTACACCGGCTGGGATTACATCTATGTGAAGGATGACTGGACGACGCTGTTTGAGAAGCTTGAGAGCGGGCAGATCGAGATCATGAGTGCCATTTCCTATACCGACGAGCGTGCAGAGCATATGCTTTTCTCTGAGCAGCCGATGGGGAAGGAGCGCTACTATCTGTACGTGGATCTGGAGCATTCCGACATTTCTCCGACGAAGCTTTCGAGTCTCGAGGGAAAGCGCATCGCGGTGATGGAGAAAACCGTTCAGTACACGCAGTTCTGTGCGTGGGAAAAGAAGCATGACATCACGACCATCCACGTGCCGGTCGACAGCATTGACGAAGCGAAGGCGCTGTTTGAAGCGGGGCAGCTGGACGGCGTGGTGTCGACGGAGACCTCTATCTGGGCGGATGCGGGGCTGACGGCCATCATCGACACGGGCAGCTCGGATATTTACTTCGGTATCTCGAAGAGCCGCCCGGATCTGAAGGAAAAGCTGGACGCAGCGATGCGCGCGATGGAGAGGGATAAGCCTTTCTATGCGAACGAGCTCTACAAGCGCTACATCGCGACACAGCAGCTCTCGCCGCTGACCGCGGAAGAGAAGGACTGGCTTTCGCAGCATGGCAGCATCCGCATCGGCTATCTGCGAAACGATCCGGGCTTCAGCGTGGAGGATCCGAAGACCGGGCAGGTGACGGGCGTGCTCAATGACTACATCCTGCACGCGACGGACTGTCTCAACGAGACCATCCATTTCGAGATCGTCGGCTTCGATACGCTGCAGGCCGCGCTTTCGGCGGTGCAGAACGGGAAGATCGATATGGTCTTTCATGTCAGCCAGAATCCATACTACGCCGAGCGGAGTGGCGTGTCACTGTCGAACACCGTACTGTCCATCCCGCTCGCCGTCGTGACCGCGCAGGATGCCTTTAATGAAAGTATGACGAATACCATCGCGATCGTAAAGAGCGATGCGCAGGCCAAGTGGTATATTTCGAACAATTATCCGTTCTGGACGATCGCGAAATATGACGGCTACAAGGAAGCGGAGCAGGCGGTCAAGCGAGGAGATGTCGATGGTATGCTCATCCGCTCCGCTGAGGCTATGCAGTATGTCAATGATAAGGCGCTCCACAGCGTCTACCTCACCCAGGCGGAGGATGTCTCCTTCGCTGTGGATCGTGGAAACCGCGTACTGAACTCGATCCTTAACAAGACACTGAAGACCATGCAGACTGCGAAGCTGATCGGCGCGGTCTCGATGTATGAGGATGTGGTGAAAAAGGTTACACTGCTCGATTTCGTGAAGGATAATCTCCTGCCGGTGACGATATCCTGTCTGTCTCTCTTCCTTCTGATCCTTACGGTGATTCTCGGCTTCCTTCGGAATGCGCGCCTCGCCGCGGCCCGTGCGGAGCGGCTGAATGCGAAGCTGCAGGAGAGCGAGCAGGAGCTGAAGCAGGCGCTCACCGAGGCTGAGAGTGCCAATGCGGCGAAAACCACCTTCCTGAATAGCATGTCGCACGATATTCGTACCCCGATGAATGCCATCATCGGCTTCACCAGGCTTGCATCCGCACAGCTCGAGCATCCAGAGAAGCTGCGGGATTACCTCGGGAAGATCGGGATGTCGAGTGAGCATCTGCTCTCCCTCATCAATGATGTTCTCGATATGAGCCGCATCGAGAGCGGCAAGGTGACACTGCAGGAGAAGCCGCTCCATCTGCCGACCCTCATGGAGGATCTCAGTACGATGATCCGACCGTCGCTCGAGGAGAAGCAGATCGATTTCCGGATGGAGCTGCAGGATGTCGAGAACGAGGATGTACTGGCCGATCCGTTGCGTCTCACGCAGATCCTTCTCAATCTGCTCAGCAACGCGGTGAAATATAACCGCATGAACGGCAGCGTCCGCTTCCTTCTGCGTCAGGAAAAGAGCGGGCTGGAGGGCCGTGCCTGCTATCACTTCATCGTGCGGGATACCGGTATCGGCATCAGCGAGCGCTTCCAGCAGCATCTTTTCGAGAACTTCTCACGTGAGGAGACCGCGACGGTCAGCGGCATCCAGGGCACCGGACTCGGCCTCGCCATCACGAAGAGGATGGTCGACATGATGGGTGGCACCATCGAACTCAGCAGCGCCGAAGGACAGGGCAGTACCTTCGATGTCGGCCTCTGCTTCCGCTGCTGTGTGTCGGCGGAGAGGACGTCCGCTTCGGATACCGCTGCTTCTGAACCGACGTCGGAAACGTCCGCTTCCGGACAGACGCTGACCTCGTCGACGTGTCATTCCAGCGGGGAGCGGATCACAGCTGAGCAGAAAGAGGCTGATTTCCGTGGAAGGAAGATCCTTCTCGTCGAGGATAACGAGCTCAACCAGGAGATCGCCACCGAAATCCTGAAGGAGGCCGGCTTCCTCGTCGAGGTCGCGGAGGATGGTGCCATCGCCGTCGGGAAGATGGCGGACGCTGCACCGGGACAGTATGATCTCATCCTGATGGATGTCCAGATGCCGGTCATGAACGGGTATGAAGCGACGCGCCAGATCCGCGCGATGGACAGCGCATACTGCCGTATGATCCCGATTCTCGCGATGACGGCGAACGCCTTCGAGGAGGATCGGATGCTGGCGACCGAGGCTGGTATGAATGGGTACTTGACGAAACCGATCGATGTTGAGAAAATGATGAAAACGATCGCGTCATTTTTATAAAGAGGGTAGATACATCCATGCATAAATTTTTGAGATCCGTCGGATTTTCAAAACTGAATACAGAGCTGCAGCTCGAGCCACTGCTCGTGCGGGCTGAGAATGAAAAGTACCGGGTGTTGACGATCAATGCCGGCGAGGGTGTCGTGACCGAGGAGTATCAGCTTCCGGTGGCACCGTCCATGGGCATCACGCTGGTCGGTCAGCGCACGCCGGATGGCGTGTTTCACCGGGGATACTACTTTCCGTACATGCGTTCCTACGATGGGACACTGACGGAGGAGGGGGCCGTCGAGCGGCATCTCGAGAAGGAGACCTATGCCGGCGTGCTCGAGGATTTCCGTTCAGGCATCCCGCTGATCTTTTACATCACGAATTCGGTGCAGCTCACCGAGCTTCGCCGTATGCAGATGCCGCTGCGCGCGCGTCAGGCCTTTCTGACCGGTCTCGCGGAGAGCGGCAAGATCCTGCTTCCGGTCGAGAAGCGTCCGGAGGATCCGGAGATCGTGAAGCATCGTCAGAATGAGCGGAAGCGACTCTTCGAGGCGGCCCGCCAGGGCGACCCGGAGGCGATCGATACGCTGACAGAGACCGATCTCAACCTCATGCACGAGGTGCAGCAGCGCTATCAGACGGAGGATCTCTACAGTCTCGTGGAGACCACCTTCATGCCGACCGGTGTCGAGTGCGATATGTACCAGATCCTCGGCGAGATCGTCTCTCTCCGGGTGAAGGAAAATGTCTACACCCACGAAAATGTGGTGGACATGAAGGTCAGCTGCAACGAGTGTATCTTCCATGTCGCCATCAACGAATCGGATCTCACGGGTGTGCCGGCGGTCGGCCGGCGCTTCAAGGGAAAGATCTGGATGCAGGGCTCGCTCGAGATCGTCGAGCAGACCGAATAAATCTTGAAAAGCCTTCTGGAGAACCGAAAGGCTTTTTTTGTAGAGAAGTCTAGCAGGGGACCCGGCTTGATTTCACACGACCTCTACGTATGGCTTCTGTTGCCGGCCCTCCGGGTCCCCTGCTTAATTTCTTTTTATCACCGAATTATAAAAGAAAATACCACTAAATCATGCTAGAATAGAGCTGTTCAGAATTTTAGAGAGATAAACAGAGGAATTTACTATATGAAGAAAATGATTTCGTGGAATGTGAACGGGCTTCGGGCGGTCATGGGGAAGAACTTCATGGAGGTGTTTGAAAGCCTGGATGCGGATATCTTCTGTCTGCAGGAGACGAAGCTGCAGGAGGGGCAGCTGGAGCTGGACCTTCCGGGCTATCACATGTACTGGAACTATGCGGAGAAGAAGGGCTATTCCGGTACGGCGCTTTTTACGAAGGAGGAGCCGCTGTCCGTGACCTATGGCATGGGGATCGAGGAGCATGATCATGAGGGACGTGTGATCACCGCGGAATTTCCGGATTACTACGTCCTGACCGTCTATGTGCCGAACTCCCAGAATGAGCTGAAGCGTCTTCCATACCGTATGACGTGGGAGGATGCCTGGCGGCAGTACATCGGTGAACTGAATAAGAAAAAGCCGGTGATCTACTGCGGCGATCTGAACGTCGCCCACGAGGAGATCGACCTGAAGAACCCGGCGACGAATCATAAGAACGCCGGTTTCTCGGATGAGGAGCGTGCGAAGATGTCGCGGCTGCTCGATTCCGGCTTCATCGATACCTTCCGTCTGCTGTATCCGGATGCCACCGATGAGTACAGCTGGTGGTCCTACCGTATGAAGGCGCGTGATCGGAACGTCGGCTGGCGTATCGACTATTTCATCGTCTCCGAGCAGCTCCGTGACCGGGTCAAGGGCGCGTCGATCCACCAGGAGATCTTCGGCTCCGACCACTGTCCGATCGAGCTGGACATCGAGATCTGAAGTGAAAATCCGAATTCATGAATGCTATAATAGGTGTATACGAAGGTTCGGATACATCGCAGCAGCACATGCCATGTAGGGGGAAATGCTTGGCGACACGAGGATAGAGAAAGACAACGACAACGAAGAAGGGACATCATGCTAGGCTTAAAGAAGGAAAATGACCATTACATCTTCGAGGCAGCGGTTCGTACAGAGCAGCTGTTTCTGAATCTATATCATAAAAACAGACGTGTCCGTCAGATCGCCTTCGATCCGGCGGATCGGATCGGAGATGTCTGGCATCTGGAGCTGCTGGTCACATCCGAATCACGAAGTGGCGAGGGGGACGCTTGCAGGGAAGCTGCGGGCGCAGCGGATGCGCAGGCGAGGGTGCACGAGAAGAGGCAGCCTGCATTGGCCCTCCCGCTCACGGAGCTCAGCTACTGCTACGAGGCGGATGGCCGCATCTTCACCGATCCGAACGGCACGGTGTTTGAGGGGCGGAAGAGCTTCGGGAATCTGAAGGATGGTACCCGCATCCTGAAGACGCCGATCGGTGAGGCGACGGCGATTCCGGAATCGAGTGAGGCCTGGCGACAGGATCGGGCGCTCGATCTGCCGTACGAGGACAGCATCATCTACCGCCTCCATGTGCGCGGCTTCACCGAGCACCACAGTTCCGGTCTCGACCATGAGCTCCGGGGAAGCTTCCAGGGCATCCTCGAGAAGATTCCGTACCTCGAGGCGCTCGGCGTCACGACGCTCGAGCTGATGCCACCGTACGAATTTAACGAGGTCATGCTCCCGGACTACGGACATGATAACCCATACGAGGTCGAGCTCCGCCCGACGGGCCGCATCAACTACTGGGGCTTCACGAAGGATGCCCTGCAGCTCGCACCGAAATCGAGCTTCACCTCCGACCACAAAAATCCGCGGAACGAGTTCCGAAAGCTCGTGCATACCCTGCACGCGCACGGCATGGAGCTCGTGGTCGACCTGTACTTTACCAGTGAAACCATCCCGGATCACATCGTGAACGTCATGCGCTACTGGCGCATCCACTATCACGTCGACGGCATCCACCTGATCGGTGCTGCGCCGTATAGTGTCATCGCCCGTGATCCGTGGCTGAGTCGCTTCAAGATCTGGGCCGACAGCTGGCAGGGCCAGATTCCGGAGATGCCGACCCATGGCGCTGCGCAGGTAGCCGCACCGGGGCGTTACCTCGCCGATTATAACGACGGTTTCCAGAACGACATGCGCCGCATCCTGAAGGGCGACGAGAGCATGCTGCCGACGCTCATGCAGCGCGTGCGCGAGAACCCGTCGAACCGGGCGAGCATCCAGTATATGGCCAATGTCTCGGGCATGAGTCTGATGGATGTCCTCTCCTATGATCGCAAGCACAACGAAGAGAATCATGAGGATAACCGCGACGGTACCGACCAGAACTACAGCTGGAACTGCGGCGAGGAGGGTCCGACCCGAAAGAAGTCCATCAAGCTTCTCCGGAAGAAGATGTGGCGGAACGCGTGGCTGCTGCTGATGCTGAGCCAGGGCACCCCGCTGATCCACGCGGGTGACGAGTTCGGTCAGTCCCGCCTCGGGAACAATAACCCGTACTGTCAGGATAATCCGACGAACTGGCTCGACTGGCGGCTCATCGATCGGAATCGGGAGCTCTACGATTTCGCGCGTTATGCGATTCAGTTCCGTAAGCAGCACCCGGTGTTCCATCAGGGCACAGCGCTTCGACAGATGGACTACCGCTCCGTCGGTATCCCGGACATCAGCTTCCATGGCGAGAACGCCTGGCGGCCGGACAGCGAGAACTTCCGCCGACAGCTCGGTGTCATGTATGCCGGTGCCTATGCCGGCGATGATACCTTCCTCGTGCTCTACAACATGCACTGGGAAAAGCACAGCTTCCTGCTGGCGCATCCGCCGCTCGGCATGAAGTGGGCCGCGGTGATCGATACCGCCATGGAGGAAACGAACGGCATCTATCCGGAGGAGAGGATGCTTCTCGAGGAGCGGTATACCGTAGAGCCGCGCTCCATCGTCGTACTGAAGGCGGTGAAGGATCCGGACTTTCAGCCGAAAAAGAAAGTACATAAACGCCATCTGAAGCAGCGGGCGACAGCATTAGCCCAGGAAACGCAGACGGAGACGGCAGCGGCAGGCGTGGCATCCGGGCACACGGCGACCGAGAAGAGGTCGCCTTCCGAAGTGAAGAAACATCCATCTGATGTATGAGATGAAGGAGATAAAGCATGAATGAGAGATTAGAAGAGATCATGAACTGGGCGGAGGTGGAGGACGTCACCTACGCGGAAACCGCGAATCCGAAGAAGATCCTCGGTGCGCACATCATCCCGGAGGGGCTGCTGGTACAGAGCTTCGTACCGACCGCAAAATCGATCGAGCTCGTGCTCGGCGGACAGCGCTATCCGATGGAGCTCGTCGATGAGGCCGGCTTCTTCGCGACCCTCCTGCCGGTGGAGGAGGCCTGGAACGAGGCACTTCCGGCCTATACCTACCACATCACCTATGACAACGACACGACGGAGGACACCGAGGATCCGTATGCCTTCCCGTCGACCTATACCGACCGTGATATCAAGAAGTATCAGGGCGGCATCTGGTATGACATCTATGAGAAGATGGGCGCGCATCCGATCCGGATCAACGGCGTCGATGGTGTCGCGTTCTCCGTATGGGCTCCGAACGCAGAGCGTGTTTCTGTCGTCGGCGACTTCAACCTCTGGGATGGCCGCCGCCATATGATGCAGCGCCTGGGCGATTCCGGCGTATTCGAGCTGTTCATCCCGCACCTCACCCCGGGCAGCCTCTATAAGTATGAGATCAAGTGTCACCACCAGGAGCCGTTCCTGAAGATCGACCCATATGCCTTCGGCTTCGAGCTTCGTCCGGGCAATGCCTCCATCGTGGAAGACATCGGACAGTTTGCGTGGACGGATGCGGCGTGGCAGCAGCAGAAGGCGGAGCGCGGTGTCGCCGGCGTCAAGGAGGAAGCGATGTCGGTCTATGAGCTGCACCTCGGCTCCTTCGCACGGAAGCAGCAGGCGGTCAATGAGGACGGCACCACACAGCTCGGCTCGGAGTTCTACAACTACCGTGAGCTCGCGGTGAAGGTGGCGGATTATGTGAAGCAGGAGGGCTATACGCATGTTGAGCTCATGCCGGTGATGGAGCATCCGCTCGATGCGAGCTGGGGCTATCAGGTGACCGGCTACTACGCTCCGACAAGCCGTTACGGCACCCCGGAGGACTTCATGTACTTCATGAATTACATGCATGAGGCTGGCATCGGCGTCATCCTCGACTGGGTACCGGCGCACTTCCCGCGCGACAGCTGGGGGCTCGCACAGTTTGATGGATCGGGGCTCTATGAGAATCCGGATCCACGTCTCGCGAGCCACCCGCACTGGGGCACCCTGACCTTCAACTACCGGAAGAACGAGGTGTCGAACTTCCTGATCGGCAGTGCGATGTTTTGGGCAGACCGCTATCATGCCGATGGTATCCGCATGGATGCCGTGGCCTCCATGCTCTACCTCGACTATGGACGTCAGGGCGAGGACGCACCACGGAACATCTACGGCGGCAACGAGAACCTCGATGCGGTGGAGTTCCTGAAGCATCTGAACTCCCAGTTCCACAAGCGCTTCCCGGGCACCCTGCTCATCGCAGAGGAGTCCACAGCATGGCCGAACATCACCGGTGACGTCGAGCAGGACGGCCTCGGCTTCGACCTCAAGTGGAACATGGGCTTCATGAACGACTTCCTCAGCTACATGGGCACGGATCCGTTCTTCCGGAAGGGCAGCTATAACCAGCTCACCTTCTCGATGATCTATAACTACTCCGAGGACTTCATGCTCGTGCTCTCGCATGACGAGGTCGTGCATGGCAAGGGCTCGATGCTCGGGAAGATGCCGGGCGAGACCTTCGAGGAGAAGGCGCAGAATCTTCGTGCCGCGTATGGCTACTTCTGGACGCATCCGGGCAAGAAGCTTCTCTTCATGGGCCAGGACTTCGCGCAGTATGACGAGTGGTCCGAGAACCAGGAGCTCGAGTGGAATCTCCTCGAGTACCCGGTACACGAGGGCGTCCAGGACTTCGTACGGGATCTCAATGCTGTCTACCGGACACATCCGGCGCTCTGGCAGCAGGATTACGTCACGGACGGCTTCGAGTGGATTAACTGCTCCTACCAGGAGGAGTCCATGGTGATGTTCGTTCGAAAGACCGACAAGCCGGAGGAGACGATCCTCGTGGTATCGAACTTTGATAACGTCGCGCATCCGAAGTTCCGTGTCGGTGTTCCGTTCATGTGCTCCGCGAAGCCGCTCATCTCCAGTGATGATAAGAAGTACGGCGGAAGCGGCGCAGTGAAGCGCACGGCACATAAGGCTGTGAAGGCTGACTGGGATGAGCGGGACTACGCCGTCGATCTCGAGATCCCGGCGATGTCGACCACCATCTACCAGCTGACACCATGCGCGGAGCCGGCACCGAAGGCGACGGAAGCGAAGAAGGCAGCTGCAAAGAAGACCGCTGCGAAAAAGACGGTGACGAAGAAGGCTGGATCGGAAGAGAAGGCAGCGCTCGTAAGTCCGAAGAAGACGACCCGGAAAAGGACGACGGTGCCGAAGCAGATGACGGAGGCGAAGGCCGCCGCAGCACAGGCTGTCGAGGCGGCGAAGGCGGATTCGAAGAAGCCGGCCGCGAAGTCGACGGGCACGAAGGCCGCGGTACAGCGAAAGAGCGTGCAGAAGGCTGCACTCGACCAGAAGCTGACGAAGCGTCGCAAGGGCTGATCCGTGATCAAAAAAACTGCACGATCCGCAGGAAGGGGCGGGACTTGTGACATCCTTTGATATAAGGAGGGGTTTGAGCGTGAAAAAAGCAGGCATTTTGATGCCGGTGTTCTCACTGCCGGGAAAGTACGGCATCGGAACACTTGGCGAGGAAGCATATCGTTTTATCGATTTATTATGTGAGACCGGAAATAAGATCTGGCAGATCCTGCCGATGGGCCCGACGGGCTTCGGTGATTCACCGTACCAGGCATTTTCCGCCTTCGCGGGGAATCCGTATTTCGTGGACCTCGACCTGCTGGTCGAGGAGGGACTGCTGAGCAGAGAGGAGCTCGCAGATCCGGAGGCGTTTGACTTCGGTGATGCGGTCGACTATGCGGCGCTTGCGCGCGCCGAGGACGCAGCGAGGGCACAGAAGCAGCCGGCGGCAGATAAAACCGAAGAAGGCGCAGATGTATCGGATGCGAAGAACGCGCCGGCCATCTGGTTCGCGCATGATCGTGATGTGGCGTTCCGCGACCTCCGTCGCTGGCTGAAGCAGCCGGCGAATGTACGGCAGGAGGCAGGCGTGCCGGTCGACAGCATTGAACGCGTCAACTATGGAAAGCTCTACAGCAGTAAGAACAAGGCACTGAAGCTTGCCTTCACGCATTTCAAGGAGCAGGGCGGTGATGTCGAGGCGCTTTTCGCAGAGCTTCGTCCGGAGACGGTCGAGTATTGCGTCTTCATGGCCATCAAGGATTCGCTTTCCGGCGCGAGCTGGGATGTCTGGCCGGAGGAGCTGCGCGACTGCGATCCGAAGGCGGTGGCTGCGTTCCGCGCAGAGCACGCGGACGAGGTCGCGTTCTACGCCTTCGTGCAGTATGAGTTTAATAAGCAGTGGGCGGCGCTTCGCGCCTACGCGGCGGCGAGGGGCATCGAGATCCTCGGGGATATCCCGATCTACTGTGCACCGGATTCTTCAGATGTCTGGGCGCATCGCGAGCTCTTCCAGTACACGAAGGACGGCCATCCTTCGAAGGTAGCGGGAGTTCCACCAGATGCCTTCTCTGCGAGCGGTCAGCTCTGGGGCAACCCGCTCTATGACTGGGCCGCGCATAAGAAGACGAAGTACGCCTGGTGGTGTGCGCGCATGGAGTACTGCCTCTCGATGTACGACTATCTCCGCGTCGATCATTTCCGGGGCTTCGAGGCCTACTATGCGGTGCCGTTCGGTGATGACACGGCGGAAAACGGCGCGTGGGTGAAGGGCCCGGGCATGGGACTGTTCCGTGCGATGTACCAGCACTTCGGTACGAAGGACCTGCCGATCATCGCGGAGGACCTCGGTGTCATCACCGACGAGGTTCGGAAGCTGATGGCCGCGACCGGCTTCCCGGGTATGAAGGTGCTGCAGTTCGCCTGGGATTCGGGTGCGGGCAATGCTTATCTGCCACACAACTTCACCACGCCGAACTGTGTCTGCTACACAGGGACGCATGATAATGACACCCTTCGCCACTGGTTCGAGACCATCCCGGACTGGCAGCGGGACTATATGTACCAGTACATGAGTCGTTCTGGCAACGACTGGAATGCGATGCCGGAGCTGCTGATCAAGCGTGCGATGGCGTCCATCGCGGATACCGTGATCGTGCCGGTGGGTGACTACCTCGGCCTTGGCGGAGAGGCGCGCATCAACCAGCCGGGTACCGCCGGTCACAACTGGCAGTGGCGTATGACAGAGGACGCGTTCACTGAGCATGAAAAGCAGGTGATCTGTGGGATCCAGCGCACCTATGGTCGCTTCTATGAAGCGCCGGCGAAGCCAGAGAAGCCAGAGAAGTGACATCTATACAGGGCCCCGGAGGGTTGCCGGTAGAAGCACAGTACTCTGAGCTCGGAAGACTCTAAAATCCCATCTTCCGGGGGCTCTGAAAGAATACATACAGAAAAAGCTGGTCGATCCGACCAGCTTTTTTGATGAAGTTTAATTCACGGAGAAGTTCGCGGAGCTTTCGTTGTCGGCGAGGTCGCGGATATAGACGGTGATGGCGTCGCCGGCCATGGAGAAGGTGACGCGACCGGTCTGCTTATTGATGTCGGTCGGCTTTACGTTATTGCCGAGCGAGTCAACACCGTAGATCGAATCCCAGTTCACACCGGACTGGGTGTCGGAGACGGTGAACTCGAGGTAGCCGGCACCGAGATTGACGGACTCTTCATCGACGGTCGGACCGACGTCGTCGAGGAGATTGATCTGTACATAGGTCGTCTTCGACATGCCGTTGATGGACTTCGCGTTCAGGGTCAGGGTTCCGTTCTTCGTAACATCGGCGGTCCAGATCGAACCGGACTTCTCGAGCGGAAGCTCTGCGCCGTCCATGGTCGCGGTCAGCGACTTCAGCGGCACCAGGGAATCGACCTTGATTTCGATCGAAGCCGTCTGGTAATCCTTCGTATCCGGTTCGGTCGTCTCGATCGTCGGCTGCTGGATCACGAAGAGGAGAATCAGGCCGTTGATGATCAGGTACGGAAGCAGGTAGCAGAGGATGAAGTGCAGAACGCGCGACTTCGGTTTACTTTTTACGAGCTGTCCACGGGCGTCGTAGCGAAGCGACGGCCCCGGGGTGGATCTATAATTTTTCGCCATAATAACCTTCTTTTTAATAGGGATTGTGCCGCTAGTATAACAAAATGAAACTTGCGTTACAAGGGCACGGTTGTTATACTTATTTTACGATTTTCCTAATTTCTTCGTTTGACGAACATGATTTCAAATCGATGATTTCCGGAGCGGTCTTTCCCGTATCCATGAATTCCAGATTTTAAGATAGCGTTTTATACATTCCCTTAACGAAACAGTACAGGTATGCACGGAAGCTGAGTCATAGCTGCGGTGTTTTGGCCTTCGTTCGACATGTATTCCAGTATGCATCCGACAGAGGACCGACACAGCTGAAACAGCTTTCGGCTGGCAGAAAAAGTAAACAGCGGAGCGTTTCCGTAAACATAGCATGGTTTCAGAGAAACCATATGGAGGCAGTATGGCAGCAGAAGAAGAGAAGAAGACAGCGGTCGAGCGCAAGCCGAGAGGACGGAAGCCGAAAACTGCAGAGACAGTGGATGCGGCGGCAGTGGTAGAAGAGAGTAAGCCGAAGCGTACTACCCGAGCACGCAAGGTGAAGGAAGAGAAAAGTGCAGAGGTGGTTCCGGTGACCGAAGAAAGTAAGCCGAAGCGCACGACTCGTGCGCGGAAGCCGAAGACAGAGGAAGTTGCAGAGACAGCTCCGGTGGCCGAAGAACGTAAACCGAAGCGCACGACCCGCGCCAGAAAGACGGAGGAAGGCAGGGAGATGCTGGAAAGCGGTGAAGAAAGCACACCGAAGCGCACGACCCGCGGACGAAAGCCGAAGACAGCGGGAGTAGAAGCGCATGAGCAGAAGCGCACGACACGAGGTCGACAGTCTCAGAGCGGGGACACCGGTGAGCCTGCGACGCCAGAAGCAGTGGAGATGACGCTGTCGAAGAGCACAGAGGTGCAGACGACGGAAGCGGCTGCCGTACCGGAGAACTCCGGGGCGGTGGTGGTTGCAGAAGAAACGGGCGCAGTCGCTGTGGCGGAGCCTGCACAGGATCGTGCGGTAGTATCCGAAGCACCGGCGAAGGAAGCCACCCGAGCTTCGGCGGAGACATTGGCCGACGACACGAAGGGCAGAGCAGCAGAGCCGGGAAGTCTGGCCGAGCAGGCGGAACGTATCCGGGCACGGCGCGCGAAAGCATACGCCGGCCGCAGCAGTGGAGCGGCCGCGGGGCAGGGCGAGCGGATGGAGCGTGACAGCGATGCTGCAGCGTCGGATGCCATGTCGACAGCCCATGATGGTGAGACCGCGCGGACGGAAGTCGTTGAGAAGACGGACGAGCTCGACAACGAGACCCAGAAGGCACCGAGCGGTAATCCGTGCGGCGGCATCCTCGAGGTCATGCCGGACGGCTTCGGCTTTACGCGCTCGGATAACTTCATGCCGGGTGACAGTGATGTCTATGTGAATCCGGCGATCATCAAGCGTTACCGCCTGAAGACCGGCGATGTCATCCATGGTCTGTCGAGGGCGAAGAATCCGAACGAGCGCTATGCGGCGCTTTCCTACATCGAGACGGTCAATGGCAAGCCACTTTCCGAGATGTTCCGTCGGCGGAGCTTCGAGTCGCTGACCCCGATCTTCCCGAATCAGCGTATCCGCCTCGAGGTGCCGGGGGAGAGAACCTCGACCTCGCTTCGTATCCTCGACCTGCTGGCGCCGATCGGAAAGGGACAGCGTGGTATGATCGTATCGCCGCCGAAGGCTGGTAAGACGACGCTGCTGAAGCAGGTGGCGAAGGCCATCGTGAAGAACGAGCCGAAGATGCATCTGCTGATCCTCCTCATCGATGAGCGGCCGGAGGAGGTCACCGATATGAAGGAAGAGGTCGAGGGCGGCCTCGTCACCGTCATCTACTCGACCTTCGACGAGGTCCCGGAGCACCACAAGCGGGTGGCCGAGATGACCATCGAGCGTGCAAAGCGTCTCGTGGAGCAGGGCGAGGATGTCACCATCCTGCTCGATTCCATCACCCGTCTCGCGCGTGCCTATAATCTCGTGGTACCGGCGTCCGGACGTACGCTTTCGGGCGGTCTCGATCCGGCAGCGCTCCACATGCCGAAGCGCTTTTTTGGTGCGGCCCGTAATATGCGTGAAGGCGGATCCCTGACGATCCTGTCCACCGCACTCGTCGAAACCGGCTCCCGCATGGATGATGTTATCTACGAGGAGTTCAAGGGCACCGGCAACATGGAGCTCGTCCTGAACCGTGAGCTTCAGGAGCGCCGGATCTTCCCGGCCATCGACATCGTGAAATCCGGAACCCGTCGTGACGACCTGCTCCTCTCAGAGCTCGAGCAGAGAGCGGTCGACATCATTCATAAGCGCGTGTCGGATGAAAAGGCCAGCTCCGCGGAGGAGGTGATCCAGCTCTTCGAGCGCACCTCCAGTAACGAAGAGGTCTGTCAGTTCGTCGTAAACGGAAAACCGATTTCGAGCATGAACTCGCGGACAGGCAGTGGCTTCCGTGGAAATACGGATCTGAGTACAGGGCCGAAGCCGGGGATGAACTCAAATCCTGGAATGAAAACAAATGGAAATTCAAACAGCAGCACACAGAAGACCGGCGTAAAACCAGGCAGCAACCCGAACAGCCGCCTCGCGATTAAAATTAACCGCTGATACGCAGGCAGGCGCCGATTTCAGAAGTATTTTTATAACAGTTCAGCCGGGTTTATTTCTTAATCCAGTTGTGTTTTTAAGGGACGTCCAGACCGGGCGTCTCTTCTTGTTTGTTTGCCCACCCCATTCGACGTTCTGTATCTATTTACTTATCGGACCCGCCCCATGCAAACAAACAAAAATCGACGCCCATGCATCCTGACTGTGGGGAAATCTGATGAAAATCTGGGGATCGGAGTTTTAGGAAGGTAGCATGTGAATTGTACCCCTTGTCAAGAACACAAGAGATTTTAGTTGCCCCAATTTTTAGACAGCTACGTGTATCACTAATCATGACGATTTCCGAAGTTTTCACAAAAACTGTTGATAGCACTCTTGCGCCATTAGGTTTTATAATCTTTGTTACGAACAAGCGGTTTTCAGTCTGAGCGGCATTAGATGTTTTTCGCAAAGATAGGATTTCATAGAGCGATGCCATTATATTTTCTGGGATTTGTTACAAACGGGGCGTTTTCAAGAGTCGTGCCATTAAGTGACTTTTACAAATCATGGATTTCGGGGATCTGTGCCATTAGATTATTTCACAGACAGGGAAATATTCGAAGCTGTGACATTAAGTATTTGGCTTCGCGAAGGGACAAAGGAGCGATTTACGAAGAAAAATCTGGGTGGAGATAAAGTCACTGCTTCCGAAAAGGGCGGTTTTGCGTCAAAAATCGGTTTTTTACGCAAATGGCTCAGGGCGAGCGTGACTGGACTTAATGTCACAGGTTCGTCAGGAGATAAAAATGTGACAAAGCCTAATGGCATACGATCCGAATAAAGCGAATTTGCTAAATACCGGGTGGCAGCATCAAGACCTTCGGATACACTTTTACCGTTGGCATCATTTTCATATTGGGATGTTTTGATACAGCATTATGATCCTCGGTCTCCTCTTACCGTTGACATCCTTCTCATTTTTCGCTGCTTTGATACAGCATCACTCGCTCGGACGAAAACAGGCGCCGATTTTTTGTTTGCCTGCACGGGCGGAGCCAATATGTAAGTAGATAAAGGCTGTATACTGGGGTGGGCAGGCAAACGAGAAGAGGCACCCGGTATGGACATCTTTTGAAAATGATCCAGGTTACAAAATCACCCAGGCTGAACTGTTACGTATTTTCGTTTGTAGTATTGGAAAAAAGTTATAAAGAGTTATATAATATTAAAAAGCTTATAAAGAGTTATATAAAGTTATATAATAGGAGGACGGAATGAATAATCCTTTTACATTGACATTCGGAAGAGAACCTATAAACAGAATTGATCGCCTCGAGCAAAAGGATTACGTAGTGAACAGCTTCGAAAGTAATCCGCCATCCAATCAGGTTTGTATGGTTACGGGTGTCCGCGGTTCTGGAAAAACAGTGTTTTTGACAGAAATCGGGAAGTATTTTGCATCGAAAGAGGACTGGATCACGATTGACCTCACACCAGAAAGGGATCTTCTGCAGTCCTTCGCTGCAGAATTATATAACTATACTGGTATGACAGAAATCTTCAAACGTGCAAAATTAAATCTGCCCTTCCTTGGTATTGGCGTGGAAATCGATGGTACAGACCCGATCAAGGACATGAACATCGCCATAAAGCGGATGCTTCAACATACAAAGGACCATGGTAAAAAGGTTCTTGTTACGATTGATGAAGCGATCTGCAATAAAACGATGAAAGAGTTTGTATCTGTATTTCAGATTTATATGCGTCAGGATCTTCCAGTATTTTTACTGATGAGTGGGTTATATGAAAAAATCTATGAGCTTCAGAATGAAGACACACTGACATTTTTATACAGAGCACCCAAAATCGAACTGCAGCCACTGAATATCAGCATGATTGCGACACGTTACCAGGCTATTTTTAACCTTACCGACGAAGATGCTCGGAATATGGCGAAAGAAACCAGAGGATACGCCTTTGCATTTCAGGTACTTGGGTATCTTACCTGGAATGCAAAAGCATCATGGCGGACCGTCCTTCCGGAATATCGTCAGTATCTTGAAGAATTTGTCTATAATAAGATCTGGTCTGAGATTTCCGCAAAGGACCGGGAGGTCCTGTTTGGTGTGCTTCATTCCGAAAATCATAAGGTGAGTACCATTCGGGAAACGCTTCAGATGTCTTCCAGTGCATTCAGTATTTACCGTAACCGACTGATCAAAAAAGGTATTCTGAACGGAGATGTGTATGGCTATTTAGCGTTTGCGCTGCCGCAATTTGAAGAATTTCTGCGAGATATGGATTAAGCATCGGAGTCACCACCATGACTGACTTAGGGAGTTTTATGGATGCAAGAACAAAAATGATTATTGCAAATGGAAAGCCGATCTCTTCGGATGTTGTCTGCTGCCATTTCGATGGATGTGCTAAAAAATGGGACATTACATTCAAAAAACTTACCATTACTCCAAATGGAAAGTTACAGTTTTGAAGGAGTCGAAGAGTTTAAACCCGAAGAGCTACCAAGTGAGGTACAAGGGAAAATTTCTTTCGAACATCACAGCCATCAATTCTTTTCGTGACGGAAGGGTGGAATATTGGCATATATGCTTTTTGAATGGGTATGAGCAAGATTATATCGTTGATGAACTGGAAGTCAGAAAATCTGTTCTGGATCATGACAGAGCAAAACAGGTATTTGACTATCTGAGAGAAGTTGCAGGATACATCGGCACCAGCGACTGGCCAGATGATAATAGCGTATTTCTGTTAAAACAGTATGAAAAGATAGATTTTCTTGGTGGCGATACGGCGGCAGCGGTATATTTGAATCCGGAAGAGTATGATGCAGGAACAAAACTGGATTCGTCGGCACCTGTATTTCCGTTTGGCTGTAATGAGAGTCAGTATCAGGCAGTTGTGAATGCTCTTTCAAATCGAATCAGTGTGATCGAAGGGCCTCCGGGGACAGGAAAGACACAGACAATTCTGAATATCATTGCAAACCTTATACTTCAGGGGAAAACCGTTCAGGTGGTCAGTAATAATAATTCCGCGATCGATAATGTGATGGAGAAGCTGGCTTCGTCGAAGTATAAGCTGGATTTTATGGTTGCCCAACTGGGACGTGATGAGCGTAAAAGTGCATTTATCGCAGCACAGACCGGAGCCTATCCGGATATGTCCGACTGGAAAAGCGCTGAGAATGCATCATCAGAATTTTCTGATTCTATCAGAGAAAAGTCCGTAGCACTGCAGGAAATCTTTCGTGAGAAGAATAGATTGGCTAAATTGCGTGAGGAACGAAATAGAGTTCAACTTGAATGCGAACATTTACATGCCCTGATTCAGGATAATGAACTCATTCTTTCGAGCAAGAATCTATCTTCTGATCAATTGATGGAATTCTGGCAGGAGTATCAGGATATTCAGGATGGAACGAAAAAAGCGGGCTTGATATATCGGCTTATGCGTAGGATTTCTCTGGGGATTCGCGTTGGAAAGCTTTTGAAAGAAGATACGGCAGGTGTTATTAACAAGCTGCAATATATATTTTATGAAACCCGGTTAAAAGAAATAGATACTGAAATATCAGATATTACCGTGAAATTTGAAAACGATGATGCGGATGCACGAATGGATGAACTTATAGAGCTTTCATTGTGTTGCTTTCGATCTCGCCTCGCAGAACGATATTCAGATAAAAATAGTCGCCGCGTTTTTGTAAAAGATGATTTATGGCAGCATCCGGAGGAATTTATATAAGAATATCCGGTTGTACTGAGTACAACGTATACTGCTCGAAGCAGCTTGGGGAGACAGGCCCAGTTTGATTATGTCGTTATGGATGAGGCCTCACAGGTGGATGTTGCAACCGGTATGCTTGCGCTTTCCTGTGCAAAAAATGCGGTTATTGTCGGTGATACGAAACAGCTTTCTAATATTGTGAAAACGCAGCAAAGAAAACCACTGGAAACAATTTGGAATGCGCATAAAATAAGCGCAGAATATAATTTTGCAGAGTATAGTTTTCTGTCGTCGTTGTGTTCACTTATGAGTGAACGGATACCACAGGTTGTTTTACGCGAGCATTATCGTTGCCATCCGCAGATTATCGGCTTTTGTAACCAGAAGTTTTATAACGGTGACCTGATCGTCATGACGGATAGCAACGGAGAGAGTGCGCTGAAGCTTGTAACCACTGTGCCAGGAAACCATCAGCGTGACCATATGAACCAGAGGCAGATTGATGTGATCTGTAAGGAGATTCTGCCGGCACTGGATGAACCTGAGGATGAAGTCGGTATCATTGCTCCCTATCGTAATCAGGTTGCTCAGATGAAGAAGGAGCTGGGAGATACTGCGATAGAGGTTGCAACTGTACATAAGTTTCAGGGACGCGAAAAGAATGATATCATCCTGTCTACAGTTGACGACACGATTACAGAGTTTTCGGATGATCCAAATCTTCTGAACGTTGCGATTTCCAGGGCAAAGAAGCAGCTGATCCTTGTTGTAGCTGATCAGGAGCAACCGGCAGGAAGCAATATAGCCGACCTTATCGGATATATTCGCTATAACAACTGTGATGTGCAGCACAGTAAAATCAGTTCCGTTTTTGACTATTTATATAGTCAATACACCGAAAGCAGGCTTGAGTATCTCAAACGGCATAAAAGAATTTCGGAATATGATTCAGAGAATCTTATGTACGCGCTGATTCAGGATGAACTGAAAAATTGCGGTAATGTTGCGCTTGGGGTGGTATGCCATCAGCCGTTGCAACTACTATTCCGTGATTGCTCCAGAATGAATGCTGAAGAACAGAGATTTGTGAATACTGGACTTTCCCACATTGATTTTCTGATTTTTAATAAGGTCAGCAAAGAGCCAATGCTTGCAATTGAAGTAGATGGTTTCCACTATCATAAGGATGGAACGAAGCAGGCAGAAAGAGATAAGCTGAAAAATCATATTCTTGAAATCTACGGACTGCCACTCGTGAGATTTTCGACGAATGGTAGTGGGGAGAAGGAAAAATTAAGGGAAAAGATTGCAGAGATCACAGCATGAATACTGCTCGATTTCCATAGAATCATCGCGCGCGGCCCGGAAATTCTTACTGGCAAACCGGGTGAAATAGATGAAGATGGATGGCACTATCCAATAACCGGTTGATTACGAAATCGTGGATATTTTTAGCACCAGCTATCATTTTTGTGTACGGAGCTAAACTATCTAAGATTTTCAAATAGGGCGCTTATTGGATAGGTTTCTGCAAAATCAGGCATACGCATATAAGCGTACTATCGAAGAAGCCTCGTTTTTTAAAACAGTGGATATGTATTTTTGACTTCAGAGAAGAGTTTCTTTCGGCTGATATCTAATAAACCTTCTTTTTTGAAATACTGGATATGCGAGTGTGGATTCCTCTTAGGAAATAAGGATTTTCGTATCCAGTATTTTTGAAATCGCCTAATAGTAGATAGTTTGCAGTCACCTGTCATGCTTACAGTCAAAAAACATATCCAGTATTTTTATAATCAAACCATATTGGATAGGAACGTTGGCCAGGGGCGACGAAGAGGCGGCGGCAACGGAGTACTGTTCCTACGTTGCTGCCCCTCCGGCTCTTGCCTGATCAGTACACGAGTGAACAGTAACAGTCGTTGTCTAATGCTTATCTAATGTCTGTACAATGTTTCGAACGTACTGTATAATGTCTGTACAATGTCCGGATGGTGAAATGGAGGAGCACTATGAAGATTTCGGAATTATTCCCTGATGTCGTAACGGAGGATACGGAATATGAGTTTAAAGCGCTTCTTAAGCAGGATAATCCTGTGAAATGGGCGAAGACCATCGTCGGATATGCGAATGATCAGGGTGGCATCATCTTTGTGGGTGTGTCCAATGATGGCGAAGCCTTCGGTCTGGATCTGAACGAAATCGATCAGACAAAAAATCTGGTGGCGAGGGTAAATGACCGGAATATTTTTCCTCACGTGAAAATCAGCTACATGATGCGAAGTGTAGATGAAACGGCAGATCATTTTGTGCTGGGGATGAAAGTGCTGCCTGCGGAATCCGTTGTCAGATATCGGGAAGGGGATTTCAACGAAACTGTATACATCCGAGGAAATGGTAATTCTACACCTGCAACACCAGAAGACATTATTTCATTATCCAAAAGACGTTATGGTGTGGACAATGAAACAACCGAGGTGCGCTATCGAGAGGAAGAGTGGACAGATTATCTGACGCTCTGCAGGGAGTATCGAAATGATGGTGCTGTGCCGTCTTTAAAAGAGTTGCAGAGTGAGGAAATCGTATCAAAGGATGGCTTTGCAAAATCAGGATTCATCATGTTCCGCGATGGGTATGATCGGGATGACACGATGATCTGCTGTCGTCTCTGGAAGGGGATGAATAAAGCCGGCACCGTGCTGGATAGTGCGAGATTCAAGGGCTCGATCGCGCTTGTCTTCGAGAATGCGCTGCGTTTTATCGAGCGAAATACGAAAAGCGGGTGGCAGAAGACGGCGAATGGTGGACGTAAGGAAATCCGTTCCTATCCGAAGGAGGCGATACGAGAGGCACTGGTGAATGCCATCGCACACCGTGATTACTCGATTTCCGGGACACAGATCGATGTGGATATCTATAATGACCGAATGGAAATCGTTTCTCCGGGATCATGGTTACTGCCGAAGGGATATGCGGAATATCCGGTAGGCTCGATACCGTCGATTCGAAGAAATTCGATTATCGCCGCTTGTCTGGATGCTGCAAACCTGATGGAGCGTGGAGGAACCGGATTTCTCACGATGATGGAGGCCTATAAGGCGTTCTCTGAACAATTCCAGCCGGTGATTTCGATTTATCCGGGATTTTTAAATCTGAAATTATATGATGTTTTATATCGTGTGGATGAAGCACCGCGTTCGGTGGAGTATACAGCGAGTGAAAATAAAGTGTGGAAACTTCTGAAAGAAAATGGACCGATGAAGGTTAAAGATCTCCAGTGCGCCTATGGCTATTCGAATCGATCTCGATTTTTAAAGGATGTGATCAACCCGATGATTGAAAGGGGCGACATCTATCGGGATGGAAGCACGAAATCCCCGACCGCAGTGATTAAAATTAAGCGCTGAGGTCTTGCAATATTTTTTGCTTTATGGTAGCTTATAAAGGCTTAACTATTTTCTAAGCGGTCGAGTCTCGTGAGTGCACTGCATTCAGCGGCCGACACGCAAGCTGGCATGGTTGGGAACCATGCAGAAAGAGGTACGAGATGAAGGAAGGAATCCATCCAAAGTATTATCAGGCTACCGTTACCTGCAACTGCGGTAACACATTCGTAACTGGCTCCACAAAGCCGGAGATCCACGTCGAGGTTTGCTCTGCTTGCCACTCATTCTACACTGGTAAGGAGAAGGCATCCAGCCTGAAGGGTCAGATCGATAAGTTCAACAAGAAGTTTGGTCTTGCTTGATTTATACGAAGCTGAAAACACTGTCCCATACCTGTATCCGAGAGGTGCAGGTGTGGGATTTTTTTGTACAGATTCATGTATATGGCATCGTTTCTTTATACATATCCATGAGAGCGTCGCCCGCCGTCATAAAAGTTTCACTTTCCTGTTATTGAATTCATGTTTTCCATCGTTTACACTTAGGTGCGTGAAATTTTATAATCATGATGTGTTTTTCTTCCTTTTAGCAGGTATTTACTATTCTGGTACCTGTTCAGGAACAGGATATGAAGTAGTTTGAGAAGCAGATGTGAAAACATCACTTTTGATATAAAAAAAGAAATCCAGAAAGCGATATGACAGATACAGAAAAGATTTTTTCAAATGATACAACAAATGCAGAAGTCCCGGCAGAGAATAGGACGCCGTCATCGCTCCCACATACCCAGATCTACAGTGGTATCGGTGGTCAGGCCGTCATCGAGGGGATGATGATGCGAAACGGTCAGCGCTATTCGGTGGGCGTCCGGAAGCCGGATGGCTCCATCGCCGTGATGGAGGACACGTACATCTCCATGACGGATAAGCATCCGTTTCTGAAGGCACCGCTGATCCGTGGTGTCTTTTCCTTCGTGGATTCCATGGTGCTCGGCATGCGCTGCCTCACCTTCAGTGCATCCTTCCTCGAGGATGATCCGGAGGAGGCGGAGAAGGAGCCGACGAAATTCGAGGCCTGGCTGGACCGTACCTTCGGCGATAAGCTCGAGCCGGTGCTCGAAACGATCGTCATGATCTTTTCCTTCGTGGTCGCGATGCTCCTCTTCGTGATCTTTCCGACCTGGATCGCCGGCTTCCTGAAGCCGGTGTTGCCGCATGCATCGCTGCTCGGCCTCATCGAGGGCGTGATTCGTGTGCTGCTCTTTATCATCTATATTAAAGTGATTTCCCGTACGCCGGACATCGCGCGTACCTTCCAGTACCACGGTGCGGAGCATAAGTGCATCAACTGTGTCGAGCATGGCCTCCCGCTGACGGTGGATAACGTCGCCGCCTCCAGCAAGGAGCACAAGCGCTGCGGCACCAGCTTCATCGTCTATGTCATGCTGATCTCCATCCTGCTGTTCATGGTGATCCGCGTAGATACCCTCTGGATGCGCCTCCTCAGCCGGATTATCCTGATTCCGGTCATCGCCGGCGTCAGCTTCGAGGTGCTGCGCCTCGTCGGCACGCATGATAACGCGCTGACCCGACTTCTCTTTATCCCGGGTATGTGGATGCAGGGCCTCACCACGCGCGAACCGGACCGCGATGAGATCGAGGTGGCCATCGCCGCCGTCGAGCGCGTCTTCGACTGGCGCGATTTCGAGAAGCAGACCTTCGGCCTCGACTTCTCCGACCGCCCATCCGACGTGCACTCCACCCTCGTGGACATCCCGGTCGTCGATGGAAAACCGGTGATCGAAAATTCATAGCGGATCGCATGCATCGATTCATCACGCAACGGCCTTTTCGAACGCACATAAGGAGATATATCATTATCTGCGCTGCATATTCTGCGAGGCTCGTTGCATCATCATGTGCCGATTTTCGGATGCATTTATGAAGGAGTATCATGCCGATCACCACGCTGCGTCAGCTTCTCGATGAAGCGACGGAAACACTGAACACCGCCCAGGTACCGGACCCGCGCTACGATGCGCGGGCTCTTCTGATGTCCGCCTATCAGCTCTCGCCTGCGCAGTATCTGCTCTACGAGCACGACGCGCCGGAGACCCTGATCCCGCGGGTGCTGCCCGACGCGGCGGCCCTGTCGGCTGCGACCACGCTGTTTCAGGCCAATGTTGACCGCCGTAGTCGACGGGAACCCCTCCAGCAGATCCTAGGCACCGCCGGCTTCTATGGGCTCGACTTCCTCGTGACGAAGGACGTGCTCTGCCCGCGTGCCGACACCGAGACGCTCGTGGACGCGGTGCTCGGAAATCTCATGCCGGAGCAGATTGGGGCTGTACACGCAGCGCCGTCGGTCGACCCGACATGCGCAGCGCGCACGGAGGTGGAGAACCTGGCAGTGGACACGTCCTCTTCCGAGCACACGGTGGATAAGTGCCCTGATTTTCTGGCACATGTGGATAACGATGGCGCGTCGCTCCTCGATGTCTGCACCGGCTCCGGCTGTATCGCCATCGCCCTCACGAAATTCGGCACTTTCCGCGATACCACGGCGGTGGATATCTCCGACGCTGCGCTCGCCATCGCGCGCCAGAACGCCGAGCGACTGTTGATAACGGAGGCGGATACCGCCGCGACCATGACGCCGTGCGCTGTGTCGGCGGACGAAACCATGGTCGCTACGTCGACGCGGATGAACCCAGGTCCGCGGACGGAGGTGCATCTTCAGCACGCGGCGGTCGACTTCACCCTTCTGCGGAGTGACATGTTCTCTGCATTGGCCGAACGCACGGAAGATGGGGCGCTGAAGCGATACGACGTCATCGTCTCGAACCCGCCGTACATCCCATCGGCGGTGGTGGACGAGCTCGAGCCCGAGGTCCGGGACTACGAGCCGCGCATCGCCCTCGACGGCACCGCCGACGGACTGCGCTTCTACCGCATCCTCGCGGAGGAATCCGTCCGCTACCTGAAGCCCGGCGGGCGCATCTACCTCGAAATCGGCTACGACCAGGGCGAGCGCGTCCCGGCGCTCCTCGCAGCCGCCGGCTTTCGCGACATCACCGTCATCCGCGACTTCGGCGGAAATGACCGCGTGGTCGCTGCACATCTATAAATGAAGAATTGCAAAGTCGGAGGTCCGGAGGGGCGGCAACCGAGGCCATACGGAGAGACCGTGTAAAATCAAGCCGAGTCCCCTGGACTGACCGCTATGAAATATAAAGGAGTATTACCATGGATATGTTTGACCGTCTGGAGTCCATCTCCCGACACTATGAGGAAATCCAGCGCTTCATGACGGAGCCGGATATCGTAAACGATACAGAAAAATACCTGAGGCTGATGCGGGAGTCGAGTGAGCTCGAGCCGCTGTATACGACCTACAAGCGTTACCTCGAGGCCGTGGCCGGCGAGAAGGAGGCCCTCGAGATGCTGGCGTCCGAGAAGGATCCGGAGATGATCGAGCTCGCGAAGGCAGAGCTTGCCGAGGCGAAGGAAAACCAGCCGACCCTCATCAAGGAGCTCCAGATCCTTCTGCTTCCGAAGGACGAGAATGATGATAAGAACATCATCATGGAGATCCGTGGTGGTGCCGGCGGTGATGAGGCGGCGCTTTTCGCCGCAGAGCTCTACCGCATGTACATCAACTACGCGGAGCGTCGTGGCTATAAGACGGAGCTGATGTCGGTCAATGAAACCGGCATCGGCGGGATGAAGGAGGTGGTTTTCGTCGTCACCGGAAAGGGCGCGTACAGCCGTCTCAAGTATGAGGCGGGCGTGCACCGTGTACAGCGTGTGCCGGTGACCGAGTCCGGCGGACGTATCCACACCTCCACCGCAACGGTCGCTGTGATGCCGGAGGCTGAGGACGTCGATGTCGAGATCAATCCGGCGGATGTAAAGATGGAGGTCTTCCGTTCCTCCGGTGCCGGTGGACAGCACATCAATAAAACTTCATCTGCGGTACGACTCATCCACATCCCGACCGGTATGGTGGCCGAGTGTCAGGAGGAGCGTTCTCAGCTTCAGAACCGCGAGAAGGCGATGCGACTTCTTCGTGCGCGCCTATATGAAATAGAGTATAATAAAAAGCACGACGAGGCGGCGGAGGCCAAGCGCTCCCAGGTGGGCACGGGCGACCGTTCCGAGAAGATCCGTACCTACAACTTCCCGCAGGGACGTGTGACGGATCACCGGATCGGACTGACGCTGTACTCGATCGATAAGGTACTGAATGGAGACCTCGATCCGCTCCTCGACCCGATCATCGCCGCCGACCAGGCAGCGAAGCTCGCGGAGCTGAATCAGGAGGTTATCTGACATAAGCGATGATTCTGCACACCGGCTGTCTGGTGCTGCAGGATGCCGCCATTTTCTGCAGCATGTGGCGTGTCCGGAGCCGGGAAGCGCAGCGCCTGCAACAGGGGGCCGTGCGCCGGGATCGGACGCAGACAGAAGAAGGAGAAAAAAGTGGCCAGGGAAAGAATATCTGTGGATCCGCATCAGCGCTCCCGTCGCCGGCAGCAGCCGGGCGGTGGAAAGCACTTCATGCCGGCGATCATCGGACTTCTCATGCTCCTCGTGTTTGCCGGTGCCGCCGGTGGATACATCTATGAGAAAAAATATGCGCCGACGAAGGAGCTCGCCGACCAGGCGGACTACTTCGGTGTCAGCGGCGATGAGGTGACGATCTACCTCGATGAGGAGCAGCAGGCGGATGAGAACGGAAAGCTCGTGCTGGCGAAGTGTGTGAACGGCGGCGTCTTCCTCCCGTATGAGTGGGTGATGTCGAACCTGAACCGCCGTTTCTTCTGGGCCTCGGATGCGACGGAGGTCCTCTATACGATGCCGACCGAGACCCTGAAGTACGGGATCGGCGACACACTGAGCGATGGCTCGACGCCGTTCCTGAAGCTCGGAAACGGCACGGAAAATCTGTATCTGAACGTAAAGCTCGTCGCGGAACACACAAACATCCGCTTCACGAGCTACGTGAGCGCAGAGCAGAAGCGCATCTTCATCTTCGACGACTTCTCGCCGTATACCGAGGCGACCGTTCAGAAGAAGGAGGCGGTGCGTCTCCTCGGTGGCGTGAAATCACCGGTGCTGACGACGCTCGAGCAGGGGGCCAATGTTAAAATCCTCGAGGCGATGGAGAACTGGTCACGGGTTGAAACCGAAGACGGCTATATCGGCTGGCTCCGGAACAAGCGTCTCTCCGACGAGCGTTCGGTGACCCCGGAAAGCACGTTCACTGCGCCGGAATATACACATAAACTCCTCGATCAGAAGGTCGTGATGGGCTTCCATCAGGTGACCTCGCAGGCGGGCAACGCAAGCTTCGCGAGTGCGACCTCGCAGCCGGGCAGCACGATGAATGTCATCGCGCCGACCTGGTTCATCCTGAATTCCGATCAGGGTACCTTCACCTCCTACTGGAGTGCGGACTATGTGCAGGCGGCTCATGCAGCCGGCTACCAGGTCTGGGCCGTGGTCAATAACTTCGACGCCGGAAACATCGACGAGTCGGTCTTCCTCGAGAACACCGCGCTTCGTGCGCAGCTCGTCGCTTCCCTCGTGTCCACCGCCGTCGCGGGTGGCATCGATGGTCTCAACATTGACTTCGAGCTGATCCCGACCGGCCTCGGTCGCGCGTATATTCAGTTCATGCGGGAGCTCGGCGTCGCCTGCCGTGAGGCGGGACTCGTGCTGTCTGCGGACTGCTATGTACCATATAATTACAACAGTCACTACGACATCGAGGAGCTCGGCGAGTGCATCGACTACGTCGTCATCATGTGCTATGACGAGCACTATGCCGGCAGCGAGGAAGGCTCGGTGGCTTCGATCGATTACGTAAAGCGTGGCATCCGCGAAGCGAGCAGCGCCATGGACAGTGATCGCGTCATCATTGCCCTCCCATTCTATACACGCGTGTGGATCACCGGTGCGGATGGCAAGACCCGCTCCGAGGCGCTCAGCGTCCAGACCGCACTAAACTGGGTAGCGGAGAAGGGCGTGCAGCTCGAGTGGCAGGAGGACCTCGGCCAGAACTACGGCGAGATCACCGACGGCACGGAGGTCAAGAAGGTCTGGATGGAGGATGATCAGTCCATGCAGCGGAAGGTCGATGCCGTGAAGGAAGCCGGCTGTGCGGGCGTCGCGGGCTGGAAGCTCGGACAGGAGCCGCAGAGCTTCTGGAGTATACTGAATCTCAATGCAGACAGCGCGGCACAGAACTGAGCCGTGGAATGTCGGCAGCGTGAGCGTGGGCGCACTGCGCCTGAAGCGTGGTGCCGGTACAGAGAATATAGATGCGGATGCGCTTCGGCGCAGACGCTGAAAGATAGAAGGAAGTTAAGATGGAAACAATCGTAAAAGGTATGGAGGGCGTGCAGCAGGCGGCGGAAATCATCCGCCGGGGCGGCCTCGTGGCATTTCCGACCGAGACAGTCTATGGTCTCGGGGGCAATGCATTGGATCCGGAGGCGAGCCGGAAGATATATGCGGCGAAGGGACGGCCGTCGGATAACCCGCTGATCGTGCATGTCTCCTGTATCGACGAGGTCCCGCCGCTCGTGTCGGAATTTCCGGACAGCGCGCGGAAGCTGATGGAGGCGTTCTGGCCGGGGCCGCTCACGATCGTGCTGCCGAAGGCGGCGATCGTGCCATATGAAACGACGGGCGGCCTCGAGACCGTCGCGATCCGCTGCCCGGAGAACCGCGTGACCCTCGCGTTTATCAAGGCGACCGGTGTGCCGATCGCCGGACCGAGTGCAAACACCTCCGGCAAGCCGAGTCCGACGGAAGCGGCGCATGTGTACCATGATCTTCAGGGAAAGATCGAGATGATCCTCGATGACGGCCCGGTGGGCATCGGCGTCGAGTCTACCATTATTGATCTCACCGGTGATGTACCGACCCTGCTTCGACCGGGTGCGATCACCGTGGAGGAGCTGTCCGAGACGCTCGGCACCGAGGTCCGGATCGATCCGGCCATCATCGCCGGCGGCGTGAAGGAGGGTGTGCACCCGAAGGCACCGGGGATGAAGTACCGGCATTATGCGCCGAATGCGCGCATGGCGCTCGTGACGACCCGGCTGTCGAAGGAACGTGACTATGCGCTCTCCGAGGAAGAACGCGCGGAAGCCGATCAGATGGTGGCCGCCTGCATTGTCCGACTCGTGGATGCGGACGAAGCCGCCGGCCTTCGGGTCGGGATCATCTGCTGCGAGGAGACGTGGGCGCGCTACCTCAGTGCGGGCGACCGCCGTGCGGACATCAAGGTGATCGGTCGCCGAAGCGATCCGCTGTCGATGACACATGAGCTGTTCCGTGTGCTGCGTGAGTTCGACGAGGACGGCACGGAGCGGATCTACGCCGAGAGCTACAGTGATCGCGGCGTGGGCTTCGCGCTCATGAACCGCATGCGGAAGTCCGCCGGGATGCTGGAGGTCTGCGCGGATGATCAGCCGACGGATGTTTTCCGGAACGGCATCTCCCCGCTCGCCGGCCTGCAGCCGCACGCGGATAAATAAAGGCAAGCGTTTAGACAGGGGCCCGGAGGATGGCAACGGAGGCACAGCACTCCGAGATCGGTGAGATCTAAGCCGGGGTCCCTGAGCTGAACCGTTACAAATAAAGGAGAATGAGATGGAAGAGAGTGGAAAGAGACGAGACTATATCACCTGGGATGAGTACTTCATGGGGGTCGCCGAGATGTCGGCGCGCCGTTCGAAGGACCCGAGTACCCAGGTGGGCGCCTGCATCGTGAGCCCGGAGAACAAGATTCTCTCGATGGGCTACAACGGCTTCCCGCAGGGCTGCTCCGATGACGCCTTCCCGTGGACGAAGATCCATGCGGAGGACGACCCGTACAATGCGAAGTACTTCTACTCGACGCATGCAGAGCTGAACGCGATCCTCAACTATCGCGGCGGTTCCCTCGAGGGCTGTAAGCTCTATGTCACGCTCTTCCCGTGCAACGAGTGTGCGAAGGCGCTGATCCAGGCTGGCATCCGGACGCTGATCTACTACTCTGATAAGTATGGCGACACGCCGTCGACCCGAGCCAGCAAGCGCATGCTCGATGCCGCCGGCGTCCGCTACTACCAGTACCAGCCGACCGGCCGCACCGTGACCCTGGCGCTGTGACGCCGGAATTTAATGGGGTCTGACCCCATTAAATTTTTCTAAACAGATTCTAAACTGGACTTTATGGGGTCAGACCCCCTTACGAAATTCTTAAGATGATGCCATGACGGGGTGATCGGAAAGAGGACGAGATGTTTGTAAAGGGAGAGAGCCCGGAGGCGCGGGAGAAGCGCGTCCGGGAGATCATGAAGCGGCTCGATGAGCATTATGGTGCCGAGCCGCCGATTTTTTTGAAAAGTGAAAATGCGTGGCAGCTGCTGTTCGCGACGATTCTGAGTGCACAGTGCACTGATGCCCGCGTCAATATGGTGACCGAGAAGCTGTTTAAGAAGTATACCTGTCTCGAGGATTTCGCCGAGGTGCCGATCGAGGAGCTCGAGGAGGACATCCGTTCCACCGGCTTCTACCATAACAAGGCGCGGAACATCAAGGCCTGCGCCGCCGATCTCCTCGCGCGCTATGACGGCGTCGTGCCCGACAGCATTGACGAGCTCACCTCGCTCCCGGGCGTCGGCCGCAAGACGGGGAACCTGATTCTCGGCCACATCTACAACAAGCCGGCGCTCGTCGTGGATACGCATGTGAAGCGCATCTCGAACCGTCTCGGACTTGCGGCGTCGAGCGACCCGACGCGCACCGAATTTCAGCTCATGGAGACGGTGCCGGAGGAGTTCTGGATCCGCTGGAACACGCACATCATCTCACTCGGACGGAGCTACTGTATGTCGGCGCGCCCGGACTGTGGCGCGTGCTTCCTTCGGGATCTCTGCCCGAGCTGCGACAACACGGAGCTGCTGGAGGCGACCCGCGCCGGCGTGACGAGCGGGAAGAGCCGGAAGAAGAAATAAAGGAAAGATTATGTCAGAATGTGAAATGTGTTTAAACTACGTCTACGATGACGACGATGAGGAGTATGTCTGCGAGGCCGACATCGACGAGGACGACATGGCCCACATGTGGGGCGGTCGCCGTCGGCACTGCCCGTACTGGCGCTCGAACGACGAGTACCGCACGGTCAAGCACCAGTCCATCGGCCACCTGCCAGGCTACAGCGACGCCGGGTATTTCGTGGATGATCAGAAGGAAGAACTGTCGGATGGGGAGGCGTAGGCCTTCGCGGAGTGTATGAGCGCGTCGGTGGCGCGCAGGTGTGTACGGCGTCGAATGCCCGGGCATGCCGGAGTGAGGGCGTGCGCGGGACTGGACTTCGGCGGCATGCCAGATGGAGAGCATGCGCGGTGCTGGGCTTCGGCGACATGCCGGGAAAGGTGATTTTATGCTACATGTTGTACTTCATGAACCGGAAATTCCGTTCAATACCGGTGCGATCGGTCGTACCTGCGTGGCGACCCACACGTCGCTTCATATGATCCGGCCGTACGGCTTCACCCTCGATGACCGCTACATCAAGCGTGCGGGCATGGACTACTGGGCGAAGCTCGATCTCCACGAGTACCTCGACTACGAGGACTTCCTCGCGCAGCACCCGGAGCTCCACTTCGCCGACGAGTTCGAGCCGGCCAATGCAGGCGATCCGGCAGCAGATGGTGCTGCGGATGCCTCGGCAGCTGGCGGAGCTGCGCAGGGCGATGGTGCCGGAAAGGATGGCGAGCCGGCGCCGGTGGATGTGGCGAGCCTTTGGGATGACGGCATGTACGCCGGTCAGGCGCACTGTGCGGACTGGTCTCAGGAGACCATCGAGACACCGAAGCTCTGGTTTGCGACCACGAAGGGCCGGCAGGTCTACAGCGACGTCCACTTCGGGCCGAATGACTACATCATGTTCGGAAAGGAATCCGCCGGCATCCCGGAGGAGATCCTCGTCCAGCACCCGAAGTCCTGCATCCGCATCCCGATGTGGGGTGACATGCGTTCCCTGAACCTCAGCAACTCCGCCGCGATCCTCCTCTACGAAGCCTACCGCCAGAACGACTTCGAAAACCTGGAAAAACGCGGAGAACTGCACCGGCTGCACTGGTAAATATCATGGGGTGCGCCGACAGGCGCAGTTAATGGGGTCCAGTTAATGGGGTCTGACCCCATTAAATTTTTCTAAACAGATTCTAAACTGGACTTTATGGGGTCAGACCCCATTACGAAATTCTTAAGATGAACGAATAGGTGGAAAGGAGTGCGCGATGGCGAGGAAAACTGAAAAGAAAGCCGGGCTGCCGATGGCAGTGACGCTGGTCGCGCTACTTCTTTTCGTCAGTGCCGTCGGGACCGTCCTGTACGTGAAGAAAGCGGGCAGCGGTGGGCCGGACGAGGCCGAAACGACGAGTGCAGCGGCAGACAGCAGCGCCGCTGACGTCGACGCTGCTGCCGGGGAGCCGGCGCCGGACGCTGCGGCGGCCGGTGATGAGGAAGGCGAGGATACGGCACTCATCGATGAGACGCTCGATAATGTGCCACACGCCTATCAGGCCTACCTCGAGGCGGTCGACGAGCTGGAAGCGAGCTTCGGCACACCGGCGGCGATCGAATCTGCCCAGGGCTACCTCGACCTCGACGCGAGCCACTTCGCAGATCTCAGCGGCCTCTGCCTCCTCGAGCTGATCGATTTCGACCGTGACGGCCTCGACGAGCTCGTGGCGGGCTATCGTGAGCCCACGGACGGCAGCTACCATTTCCGCGTTTACGGCTACGCGCAGGGCCAGCTTCACATGTACATCGATTCGATCATGGGCGGCGTCGGCCAGCCGGTGATCTACGAGCTCGCGACGGAGACCCTGAACGACGGCCAGGAGTACCTGATCACGCACGACGGCATCCGCGGTCACCGCATCTACGGCTTCGATGCGACGGGCCACTTTATGAAGCGCATCGAGATCGGCGCGCATCAGATCAACGGTGAGCCGGTCTATGACAACTCTGTCGTGAAGGCCATGCGCGCCTGGATCGCCGATGAGCAGACACGCTACCCGATGACGATGCTGCAGGATGCCGACGTCGCACTGCAGGCGATCGAAGCGACGCGTGCAGAACTGGAGGCCGGTGCAGCGCTGACCGATCCAGAGGTCCTCGAGGCCGAGGATCCGGCGTCGGCCAATGCAGACGACGCGGAGATCGTCAGCTACGCGGATGGTCCGACGGGCACGACCACGGATGGTCATCTGCATCTTGATCAGTCAGATGCGGCTCCGGATACGGAAGCGCATCTCAATTCGACGGAGGTCGGTCCTGCGGGTACAGACGAATCTGCATCCGAGCATGCGACGACGGCCGGCGATATCATCGGTGCAGCGAAGTCGACGGCTGAAACGACGGAAAGTGAGGATGCGGAGCCGCCGAAGCCACGTAACTGTACGGCGAAGCAGCTGCTGGCGCAGATCCACGACGTGACGGACGACAGCATTGCCGACTACCTCTATGCAGATTTCGATGGGGACGGCGTGCGCGACCTCGTCGCCCTCAGCCTGCACTGCACTCCGCCGAAGGAGACGGCTGCGAGCGACTGGAGCGCGATCTATGCGGCACCGGACGGAAGCGAGGACGGCGATGCGATGCGCTTCAGCAGCGGTACGGACTATACACTCAGCTGGTGGTTTGCGAATGGCGAGCAGGTTTATACCTTCGACAGCATGCGTGCCCCGGTGGTGACCGGCGCGAAGCTTCTGAAGCTCGAGACGGATGTGGGACTCCAGCTTGCAGCGACGGTCTACTGGGAAGATGAGGACACGGATGCGGTGAACACGAGTGCCGGGACATCACTGTTTTCCGGCACCCACAGCGCAGCAGCCTATGCGGCGGACGCCGGCGCGAATCAAGGTGGACTCAGCGCCACCCGTCAGACCGACAGCACCAGCCTCATCTACCGCTTCGATGACAGTGGCGCGACGGAGCTCTTCCGTGAGGATGGCTACCGCCTCTCGAACCCGGGCGCGAACCGCATCGGTTTCTCCAGTGTTCACTACACGAAAGGAGACGACGGCAGTCTGAACGAAAGCTGCGCGTACGGGACACTCCGCTACAACACGGCGGACGACAGCTATCAGGAATATGCATTTTGATTCAGCGAGGGGACGAAGAATCCTCTCGCTGAATTTTTATAGAAATATATTGACATCCGCACAACATATGATAACATATTCATATGAACGATAATTCATTTGATGCGGCGTGACGATCGTCGCTGAACACATTGAAGGCACGCTCGAGGGAGCGCCGATACTGTGTCCGCATCCAGAATCCATCTGTCTGATATCAAATCGCTATGAACGAAACGGAGGAAGCCATGCCGAACGCATACGACACAAAGAAAATATCTCATCTCATTCAGAATGTTTCCGAGGATGAGCTCAGCGATCTGGCAGAGCTTTTCAAGATTTTCGGGGATTCCACCCGGATCAAGATTCTGTTTGATCTCTTCCAGGGTGAGAAGAACGTCACAGAGATCTGTGATGACCTCGAGATGAACCAGTCCGCGGTTTCACATCAGCTGAAGATTCTGAAGGTGAGCAAGCTCATCACCTCCCGCCGGGATGGAAAGGCGGTGTACTACCGTCTGGCTGACGAGCATGTGAAGACGATCATCGCGATGGGTAAGGAGCATATCGAGGAGTAAAAACCGACGAAGAAAGGACCATTATGAAGAAGAAATTCAAGTGTGAGATCGATTGTGCAAACTGTGCAGCGAAGGTAGAGGATGCCATCAAGAAGCTCGATGGCGTGCAGGATGCGAAGGTAAACTTCATGCTTCAGAAGTTTACGCTCGAGGCCGCCGACGAGCAGTTCGACGCGATCCTCCAGCAGGCGATCGAGGTCGGAAAGAAGATCGAGCCGGATTTCGCCGTGGAGCTGTAATCAGAGGAATGATATGGAACCGAAATTAAAGAAGGAACTGCAGAAAATTCTCACCGCCCTCGCGATTTTCTTCGCCATGATGGTGGTGGATAAGACGGGCCTCTGCCCGCTGATCTTCGCGCACCGCCTCCCGAGCCTGTTCGCGTACCTGATTCCGTACCTCCTGTGCGGCTATGACGTGGTTCGCAAGGCGCTCCTCGGCATCCGGAACCGCCAGCCGATGGACGAGTCGCTCCTCATGTTCGTGGCGACGATCGGTGCCTTTGCGACCGGTGAGAATTCTGAGGCCGTCGCCGTCATGGCCTTCTACCTCGTCGGTGAGTGGTTCCAGAAGTACGCCCTCGGAAAGTCCCGCAAGAACATCGCGAGTCTCATGGACATCGTTCCGGAGGAGGCCAATGTTGAGCGCGCGGACGGGTCCATCGAGACGGTGGATCCTGACGACGTCGAGATCGGCGACATCCTCGTGATCAAGCCGGGCGAGAAGATCCCGGTCGACGCCGAGGTCCTGAGCGGTGAGTCCATGGTGAACACCGCAGCGCTCACCGGCGAGTCCGTTCCGCGGAGCGTTCATGCGGGCGAGGCGGTCATCTCCGGCTGCATCAACGGTGAGGGACTCCTCCGCGTCCGGGCGACCAAGGCCTTCGAGGATTCCACAGTCTCGAAGATCCTCGAGCTCGTCGAGAACGCTTCCGAGAAGAAGTCGAAGACCGAGAATTTCATCACTCGCTTCGCCCGCGTCTACACCCCGATCGTCGTGTACTCCGCGATCGCCCTCGCGATCATCCCGTCGATCCTCACCCGCGATCCGGCGACCTGGATCTACCGTGCATGTACCTTCCTCGTCGTGTCCTGCCCGTGCGCCCTCGTGATCTCCGTTCCGCTCGCCTTCTTCGGCGGCATCGGCGCGGCCAGCTCGAACGGCGTGCTCGTGAAGGGCTCGAACTACCTCGAGCTGCTCTCGCACCTCCATACCGTCGTGTCGGATAAGACCGGTACCCTGACCGAAGGCAACTTCCAGGTGTCCGAGGTCCTGCCGGCTCCTGGCGTCGAAAAGGCCGAGCTTCTCCGCATGGCCGCCCTCGCCGAAGGCATGAGCACCCATCCGATCGCGAAGTCGATCCGCGACGCGTACGTAGCGGAAGCGGCGGATACGGAAATCAACACCGCCCTTGTCACGGACACGGTCAATGTCTCTGGCCAGGGTCTCATCGCGACCCTCCCGGGTCGCCGCATCTTCGTCGGCAACGCGAAGCTCATGCAGGCCTACGGCATCGACTTCACCGAAGCGACGAACGCCGCCGCGACGGTATCGTATGTGGCCGTGGAAGAAGATCGCCAGTCGGCAGATGCCAGCGCTGTGGCTGCTGTAGCCGGGAACCTCACGGGAAGTGACGGTGCAGACGGCGGAAGCATTGGCACTGGAAAAGAGAAGGGAAGCATCCGCTACCTCGGCGCGATCCTGATCCGGGATCAGCTGAAGCCGGAGGCGAAGGACGCCATCGCGGAGATGAAGCGCGAGGGCGTGCAGAGCGTCGTGATGCTCACCGGTGATCGAAAGGCGGTCGGTGAGGCGGTCGGACAGGAACTCGGACTCGACTGCGTCTATACCGATCTGCTCCCGCAGGAGAAGGTCGAAAAGGTCGAAGCACTGCTCACGGAGCTCGATCATCACGGACGGCAGCAGGACAGGGCAGAACTCGCCTTCGTCGGTGACGGCATCAACGACGCGCCGGTGCTGGCCCGCGCGGACGTCGGTATCGCGATGGGCTCGATGGGTTCCGACGCCGCGATCGAAGCCGCCGACATCGTCATCATGGACGACGACCTCGCACGCATCCCGATCGTCATCCGCATCGCCCGTCGCACCGTCGCCATCTCGACCCAGAACATCGCCTTCGCCCTCTTCGTGAAGATCCTCATCCTCGTACTGACCGCCTTCGGCCTCACGAACATGTGGATCGCCGTCTTCGGAGACGTCGGCGTCGCCGTCCTCTGCATCCTGAACTCGATGCGACTCCTCACCATCAAACGGACGATATAAGAAAACAGAAGATCATACGAAAAAACAGCTGGAGACACATGGCGGTGTGCTCCGGCTGTTTTTTTACACTAGATTTAAGGCGGAGGCACTCGTAAAATATAATGCAACAGAAACACTTGAAGTGTGAATTGGAGATTCGTTATGGAGCAGGAAGAGTTAAGGTTTGGTGACATTGCCGGTATCTACTATGACTTCGTAGGGGAGAAGATGCCGAAGCAGATGGATCTTCTGGATACATGGTTTCCAGATCTGGTCATCGCGGTGGATGAATCGGATGGAAATACGAAGGTGCCTGCCGAGTATAAGGATCTGGAGTATAAGATCCATGCGGTGCGCTATAAGGGAAGACTGTATTCCGGAGAGAGTAAACGGGTCTCGCAGATTCTGGGCAGGCTGACCGGAACCGCTGCGGGAAATAAGGAGAAGGAGCGGAAAACAGCGGAGCTGATCCAGAAGCATGTCGTGGAACAGTTTATCGTCGATATGGAGCTGACGCCGCGCCTGAAGGATCATGTGGACGAGCTCTTTCAGCGTCTGACGTATGATCAGCTGGAGGAGCTGTATCAGTTTCTGCTGGAGCATCTCTATGAGCTCATACATTATCGGAAAAGCCTCGATGACTATCATCGAAAAACAGAACCATTCCCGTTTGACGATGAAGTGTTTGACAGCATCCTCTATAATGCGGCGTATCAGCTGAATCTGGAGTCCTATGAAGGGCTTCGCAATGCCTACCTGTGGCTTCTGACCGGAGGGCTTCTGCGGAATGAAACAGGACGGATATTAAGAATGTACGACAGCTCGTTCATCGCCATTTATCGGCAGCAGGGAGCTACAGAAGATATCGAGGATAAGCTGAATTATTTATTTTATCCGGAGAATTACCACTCCTTTTATGCGGGCGATGATCTCGATAAGCAGTTCCCCGGCATCGAGTGGTATTGCGACCAGTGCAGAGCACATCTGAATGAACAGGAAGGCTTCGACGATCATCTGCCGGAATGGACGTGCACACAGTGCGGATACATAAACCCGATCGGCATCGACCAGATCTATGAGACCGAAGAAGACTATCGACATGGCGTGCGCAAAGTAGATCACGTGGATTTCGCACATGCCATCGACGAGCGGCGGAAGGAAATCGAAGAAGAGAAAAATAAAAAATCATGATCCTGCCTTTGACAGGATAAGTGCCAAAAAAGTCCTGGGACTGGCTCTACGAGCCGGTTCCGGGACTTTTCTGTATTTTCGCGAAGTGCGTAATAATCTTCGATTTTTATCGCTTGCCCTTTTGCTCGTTCCTTGCGCCTCATTTTATCGTATGGATTTTTGGAAAAAACTTGGGCATATAAATGAGGTGTTCCCCGGGGTACTCTATGTACAGGAGGGGAACAGAATGGAAAACAGAGGAGAAACGTACGGGAAAGAAGAAAAGCTGTATACGGTTGGCGATGTCTGCGAACAGATGGGTATAACCAGAAAAACGCTCTTCTATTATGATCAGATCGGACTGCTGAAGCCGTCCGAAAGAGTTTCCTCGCAGCAGGTGAAGCTGTATGACAGCGAGAAAATCGCACGACTTCGATGCATTTTGCAGTATCGAGAGGCCGGGCTCCGCATTTCGGAAATTCGTGAGCTTCTCGACGATCAAAATGTACATCGTCTAAGTATTCTGCAGGCGGCGATGACGCGTCTTCAAAAAGAGCGGGATGGTGTGGAACAGGAAATCGTCAATCTGACAAAGCTGATTGAAGCAGAAAAACGTGCAACTTCATCATGACGTATGTCCTTGACCGTTCCGTGGGGAACGGTGTCATAGTAAAGCCGGATACTTACAGAAAAATCTGCGAGTACCCACAGGTTTATTTTTCTAGAGTTTCTGCGGGCAATGCAGGAAACGTAAGAACAGCAAAGAAGGGGGATCATGATGGCTTTTTGTAAACAGTGTGGAAGTGAACTTGAAAATGGTGTGAAATTCTGCCCGAAATGTGGCGCAGCGGTTGAAAGTAGTGTGGAGGTTAATACCACACCGCCGACCGTTTCTGAATTCCGGCAGCAGCCGGAGGTAAAAGCAAAATCAGCCGATGCAGGGCATGGGCTCGCCATCGGCAGCCTGGTGTGCGGCATCATCGGCATCGTCTTATGGTTTTTCGGATATACTTGCCTTATTTCCGTCGTTCTGGGCATCGTAGGACTGGTGCTGGCCGGAAATGCGAAGAAGGAAGGAAACACAGAGGGAATCCGGACCGCAGGTTTCATCGTATCCCTGATTGCGCTGATTATCGGCATCATCATTACGATTTATCTCTGCCTGGTCGTAGCCCTGGTAGGAACCGCCGTAAATGGCGTTTTCAGTATGCTTCAGTGAATTCAGATAGAACAATATGGCTGTTGACGGAAATCACTGAATCGTATACGGAATGAATTTGGGTATACAGAAACCTGCCTTTTTGAAACTCTATAATATAGAGCGAAGGGCATGGATTCTTTTACCATATCAGTTGTGGCGAGACGACGAAAAGTTTCGCCCAACCTCCTTTCAGGCGGAGTAGTAGCAAGATACTGCTCCGCTTTTTGTAATGGTAGTTTTTTTCCCTTTTTTTCTTCTGTTTCAGAGTTAAAATGAATATGACATGCAATGATGAATATCAGCACAAGATGGAGGAATAGAGATGTTTGGTGCATTCGGCATTTTCAGTATGATCGTTGTTATTATGTTGATGGTTCTTATGTTTAAGCTCACGCTGTTTACGTTCCGCGTCGTCGGCAAGGTGATCGGATGGGTCTGGGGGATCCTCGGATGGCTGATCGTCGGCATCCTGGCAGTGAGTGTATGCGGACTTGCAGTGGTTTTCCTGCCGATCATCCTGGTCGTCGGACTGTTTTCGATTTTCATGGCGATCGCAGGCTGAGGCTTTAAAATCGTTATCAGAATAAACAGGTTATACGCGGGGGAGTTTTCATGAATACGAAAAAATCTAAAATGATCAGTCTGTCTGGAATGTTTATATTAACGGCGGTTGCATTTCTGTTTGGTGGAGTGAGGACATATGCCGCAGATAAAAAAGTACCCATTGAAGGGCAGGTATTTACACTTGCTGGAAAAAACAAGGGTTTTGTGATCGATCAGCAGCAGGCTACGGAAGCGACAGATGATAACACGTATGGAAACTTCTTTATTTCGGGCGATTTGAAAGATACCGGGGAGGGAAATGGAATCCCATGTTTTGATGCCAGAATGTCTGCTGCGACAGATGATGAGGCAGAAGTATCCTTTGTCTACGCATACGATGATAAACTTCTGAATGCAGATGATGAGACCAGCTGGAAACTGGTGGAGGATGATTCGAAAAAGGTTGGAGACATTGATCTCGGAGGAAAAGCAAAGGCCGGTACAATCATCATTCAGAGTTCGTTTGATAAAGAGCACTGGATGGTAAATGAGGTCAAGACCAATATTTTCAAGGATACTCCGAAGAATCAGAGTGCGTTTCTGTATACAACGGTTCCAAATCAGCTTGTAAATGGTTGCTATTACAGGGTGACCGTTGCTTATCAGACCCGTAAGAAATCTGGTACAAAGCAGATTAAATCGTTCAAGATAAAGACAGAATATGATTATCGAGAGCATGTAGAAGTATACGAATTCTATATCATTGATAAAGCGAAAAATGCGCAGGCTGCAAAACCGAACGATACGCCAAAATACAATCTGGATTCTGAACCTGTAAATGCCGGAGTCGACAGTGAATACGCGAAAACCGATGCGGTGACCAGTGATGACGTCATAAAAGGATGTGAAATCGGTCAGTTCTATATCAATGGATTTTCTGGGAATGCTCATTTTTATAAAGGCGACGAGAGTGAAAAAGAAAATCCGATTTTTCTGAAAAATGTGGGCGATAAGGTAACACTGTGGTTTGATCTGAAACAGAAAGATATTGAGGCCCTTAACGGAAATACACATTATAAAGTTCATTCTGATGAGAAAGGCGCCGATAAGTATTTTCATATTACACCGCAAAACTTCAAGAGGGGCGCGCTGATCATTCGTTTTACCGATTATCAGAATAACGCAAGGACGAATGTTTACACTGATTATCTGGCATCAGCGGCGACAACAAACGCAGATACGAAGGTGCAGCTGTTTGAAGAGGGAGACTATGAAGTTGCGCTGGATTATGAGATCGAGGACAGTTCTCCACTGGCATGGAAGATTCCGAAGCCGGCAAACTACAGTGCATACCGGATTTTCTTTAAGTTTTCTATTCGAAATTCAAACTGCATGGTCTATCCGATGGATTTAAAGACGGGAAGTGAGCTGCGGGTTCCATATACAGAGAATGGATTTAAGCTGGATCTTGCCCGTTCGCGTTATCTTGATCTGAGTATCCGGAAAAAAGTCCTTTCTTCAAACGGCCTCGACCTGCGTGAAAGCCAGATATCAAGTGATCAGGCGGAGTTTTCCGATGAAGGATTATACGTTTTTACAGTTCGGAATAAGGTCACCGAGGATACGGTTTCTAAAGTGATTTATGTGGGAAGCGATAATCTCTTAAAGGCATATGCAAGATATGGGAAAGACAATGACAATGGGGAGTACACTATCGGTGAATTAATTCGAATGCGGGATGAGGGATACACGTTCCTTGATGATGGTCGCATTGAGGCACCGGAACCTGAGGTTCAGGAAGAACTTGATCAGGTGGAAGATGCCATCATCGCGAACAATGCAGAAAAGGAATCTTCGGATGGAAATGCCACAAATGTTGTGAATGAGTCCATGCCGGAAAAGGCTTCGATCTATGAAGGTGCATCAGACCATAAAGTGGATTCTGGCATGGGGAATTCTGAAGGATCTTCGGCGGCATCCACAAAAGCTGCGGATAAATCATCCACTGAAATTCGAGTGGAAACATCGGTGGCTTCGAATGTGGCTGACCATAAAGCAGAAGCAGAAACAGATAAGAATGCGAAGGAAGCAGTTCAGGCATCTCAGAAAGAGTCCCATACATCAAAAGCACCATTCATTATCCTGGTTATTATAGCAGCTGGCGTTGTCTGTCTGTTTTACTTTCAAAAGCAGAAGAAGGCGTAACGGTGGGCCAGTGCTCTGAGAAAAAGTCGAGAAGAAGAAAGAAGGAACCGCTATGAAAAGAATCATCTCGCTGATACTTATCTTTTCATTTATATTGACGGCATGTGCTTCGAATCAGGCGTCGGTGGAAACAGGCAGTGGCGCAGTGGTGACATCGATGGAATCCACATCAGCAGTTGCAACAGATACTGATGCAGATATTGAAACGAAGCCATCGGATGGCGTATTACCGGAAGAAGCATCCGTATCAGAAAGCAAGGAATCTGAAGACGGGCTCAAGGATGTTGCTGAAAAAGCAGAGGATTCCGAAAATGGAAATGCAGAATCGCAGGATGCGGAGCGTTTAAAGGAATACGCAGTCCGATATCAGCAGATCGAGGATCAGGAAATCGCAGATGAAAACCTTGATTTAAGTGATGAAAGACTGCAGCAGTATCTGAAAGATCGGATTTATCAGGAAGCCATCACCAGTTTTGACAGTGATCAATATATCATCGATAACATTGAAACCACATACTACTCCAGAGAATATATCGATAACCTTGCCTATAATTCGCTGGAAAATGTGTATTTCGGTTTCACGCAGGCGGAACTGGATCAGCAGTTTGCCGGGAAGAAATATGTTTTCACATTAGGAGAAAACGGTGAAACGACTGTACAGGAAGTTCAGTCTTACGAAGACCATACAACGGAAGAGGTTCTTAAAAACGTAGCAATCGGCTCCGGCGTGCTCTTAGTCAGCGTCACGGTGTCCACTGCTACCATGGGTGTTGCGCCAGCTGTAGGTATGATTTTTGCGGTGGGAGCCAAGACTGGAACGGCCATGGCTATTTCCGGAGGAACGATTGGCGGAATATCGGCAGGCGTTCTGAAGGGGTACCAGACGGGAAATTTCGAAGACGCGATGAAAGCAGCTGCAGTTGGTGCCAGCGATGGCTTCAAATGGGGCGCAATCACAGGCGCATTATCAGGTGGCGCATCTGAAACGTGGGGACTTTTCAAAGCTACTGAAGGTGGACTGACCATGAAAGAAGTTGCAATCCTCCAGAAAGAAACGAAATATCCACTTGATGTGATAAAGAATTTTCATAGTTTAGAAGAAGGCGATGCTCTAAGAGCGGCTTGTCCTAGAACAATGATGGTAGATGGGAAAACAGCACTTGTTCAGGATATTGATCTTAATTATGTTGATGACGTGACTGGAAAAACGAACCTCCAGCTTATGAGAGAGGGAAATGCTCCGATAGACCCGATAACGAAAAAACCTTTTGAACTGCACCATATTGGACAGCAAGTCGATTCGCCACTCGCTGTTCTTAATCGGGAACAGCATAGAGGGAAAGGGACATTTAAAAAACTGCATGAATTCTTGAATAAAGTTGGTTCTGAGAATCCATCAAGTCGTCCGGGATGGGATAAACAAAAGGAAGATTTCTGGATAGATATGGCGAAACAGTTAGGAGGAGTTGTATGAGTGAATTGACACAGGCGATGCAGGACCTGCCATCATTTTTTGCAAAAGGACCGGTTGAACTGACGGATATAAATAAAGCGGAAATGATGCTGGGCCTTACGTTTGCTGAGGAATATATTGATTATGTGAGAGAATATGGATTTATAACCTTTCGGGGACATGAACTGACGGGTGTTTGCGAAGCTAAGAGGCTAAGTGTTGTAGATGTCACTGAAGAAGAAAGAGAATACAATCCATTGATTCCGCATGATTTATATGTGATTGAACAGACGCATATAGATGGCATTGTTATCTGGCAGAATTGTTCTGGAAAGATTTACGAATCTATGGGTCAAGAACCTAAGGTGATTGCGAATTCACTAAAAGAGTACTTGAATTTGCAGTGAGTGCTTTTCATGGATTTCATAATCAGGCTGTTGGCACGGAAGTTGACTTGATTTAATAACAAAGGAACAAGTTCTATGAACACATATAATAATCACGAAATCGTTGAATCTATGGACGATATGCATCTGAATTCACTTGTGGCGATGTCTCAGCAGGATGGTGAACATGACCTTCAGAATCATATAGCGTTCAGCATTCCTGTTGCGGAGCTGTCAACATTGGGAGCGGGCATTTCATCGCTTGTGCCGGCATTTCATACGGTGACTGAGACAGTGTCTATCTCTGTAGATGGGCTTTATAAGATTGCCAATGCAGCACCGGGAGACACTCTGAAAATGGCTCGTAATGGCAACGCGTGGGGTGCGCTTAAAACCGCTGACGGTGGTTCGAAGATGCTGCAGCTCAAACAGGCGGGGGCTTTGTCGGCCAATACGCAGGCGGTGGCCGCTTTTAATCCGGCAACGATGATGATGGCCGCGGCGCTGTATTCGATTGAAAAAGACTTATCGGAAATCAGCGAAACGCAGAAGAAGATTCTGTCGTTTCTCGAGGCGGAAAATGAATCGCAGATTGAAGCGGATGTAGATTCTTTGACGAACATCGCATCTAATTACAAATATACCTGGGACAATGAGGTTTCCGTTGCGGGAAACCATAAGCTGGCGCTGGATATTCAGAACCGGGCCAGAAAAAATATCCGTCTGTATGCCAAACAGATAGCGGATACGATTTCGGCGAAACACATGATTGTGGCGCAGAAAGACATTGATCGGGCTCTGTCGGATCTGGAAAAGAAGTTTAAGTACTATAGGCTATCCTTGTTTACATTTTCGCTGGCATCCTTGATGGGAATTATGTTGAGCGGTAATTTCGAGGAAGGATATATCGATATGGTTAAGGAAGAAATCGAGACACTGTCTGATGCCTACCGTGAGCAGTTCGAAAAGGGTTCTCTGTATTTGGAGAGACTGGGCAATGCTGGCGCCGAGACAGCCATCGTAAAACGAATCGCTTCGACAGGCAAAACGTTTGGAAAGCTCATCGGAAGCATTCCAGTGGTGAAAGAAGGGCCTGTGGATGAATTCCTTCAGGAAAAAGGTGAGCTGCTGCAGAATAAAGCGAGCGAAAAAGAGATGAAGGCGATCAGCACATTTTCTGCGTTAAGCAATCCTGGAACCAGAGTGTTTGTAAACAAAATGGAGGATATGATTCAGATCTATAACCATACCTCCAGTATTTGCGTGGATAAGCAGAACATATATCTTATCGCGTGAATGTGCTTTCAAGCTGTGAGGAAAGGAGCTTCTTTACGGACGTACATGGAAACAAGTTTTAGCATAGCAATTTCAAAAAAGTAGCTTATCTTGAAATTGAAGAACGAATGAAATTTCAAGAAAACGGCTTTTTGTGAAATTTCAAGACGAAATTGTCGTAGAAATTTCAAGTTCAGCGTTTCTGACTCGAAATCTGTCTTATCTGTTTCTCGATTTTTATGGCGATCGCATCATGAGATGCGATCGTCTGTCTTTTCGAAGCGATAGTGCTGCTTGATGTCCGGGTACTTCTCATGATCCACTTCTTCCATGAACATGTCATATGGACGGGCGAAGAGGCCCATGTCGTCATAGAGGGCCTGGTAGATCATGAGTGCTTCGCGGGTTTCGGAGTGTGTGGCGACGCCGATGATACGATACAGATAGCGGGTTTTATTTTCAGGTTTCGTCAGGTCGAGCATCTCTCGTTTGAAGTGCCGGACGAGATCACCGGCGTGAAACGTTCTCAAATTCTCCATGGTTCTTATCCTCCATCTTCATCAAAATACGGCTTCCGCATAGCTTATAGTATGACAGCAGACCAGGCTGCTCAGATACAGAATGCGGCATAGAGCGGAACGATCTTCAGATTGTTCTCCATGCCGAAGTTTTTCGCAGAGAGCTTGATGGCATATGCGGGCTTGTAGCTGTCCATGTAAATCCGCAGGCTTTTCGCTCTGGTGTTGTCGGCAGATTTTACTTCGATCGGGATGAGCTGACCTTCACGTTGTATCACAAAATCGATTTCAGCTCCACGCTCGGATGTCCAGTAGTAGCTACGGTAGCCGTTGATGGTGAGCTGAACATGAACATAGTTTTCCGTCATACCGCCTTTAAAGTCGTTGATTTCATCCACCATATAGAGGATATCATCGGCGGCGACATCCTTTTTCGCGCAGAGAAGTCCAAGATCAGATACATAGATTTTGAATGCATCGATATCCCGGTAGTTGTCAAGCGGCTTTTTGATCTGCTCCACCCGGTAGACCTGCGACACGATGCCGGACAGGCAGAGCCATTCGATCGCGTTTTCAAATTCAGAAGCGCGTGCGCCTTTCTTCAGCAGCTTATACTGGAAGCGGGTATTCGTTTTTGAGAGCTGCACTGTGATATTGTCGTAGGCCAGCCTCGTTTTTTTGATTTCATTCAGGGTATTATACTTGCTCATATCATTCAGATAGCTGGCAAGGATGGTATCCTGTGTATGCCGGACCAGAATATAATTTTTCGTGTTCACGAACTGCATCACACACTCTGGCATGCCGCCGACGACCAGATACTGACGATAGAACTGCATGGCTGCTTCGTGTAATGCAGACGGCAGCGGGGTATCGGTCTGGAAGCTCTGCCGGATTCTCTCCACCAGTTCCTTTTCACCGAGCGCCAGCATGAATTCTTCCATATCCATCGGATAGAGCGTTTTCATATCGACCTTTCCGACAGGAAAAGAGAATTTCGAGCGGTTCACTGCGACTCCGAGCAGACTGCCGGCGACGATGATGTGATAATCCGGCGCGCTCTCGCAGAAATACTTGAGAGAGGTCAATGCTCTTTCACAGAGCTGCACCTCATCAAATACGATCAGCGTTTTTTCTTTTACGATGGTCTGATCAGCGATACGGGAGAGGATAGGAATCAGATAATCCGGGCTGATGTCTTCATCGAAGGTCTCGCTCAGCTTCGGGTTTGTCTCAAAGTTAAAGTAGGCCACATTCTCATAGTGTGTACGTCCGAACTCGAGAATAGAATAGGTTTTTCCGACCTGCCTCGCTCCCTGTAAAATCAGAGGTTTGCGATGGCTGCTTTCTTTCCAGGATTCTAGAAAGTCAAAGATTTTTCTATACATGATCGGTCCTCCTTCACAGTGATACATCCAGTATAACAGATGTTTGCGTTGAATAGTGTGAAAATGCTGAAAAAGTTCGTGTAAAATTACGCGAAAAAACAGCGAATAATTACACAAAACGACATGAATGTAAAATAGCTGGTATTTTAAGCCAGGGTTTATATAATGTTGCAAAAAATCTGCTGGATTTACAAATTCTTTCTTATAGCCAATAAAAATGATAGTAATAACGTAGTGTTTGCTGATTATCATGAAAAACTATCGGCCACAGCAAAGTTTTTCCGCCTGTGGAGTAAAAACTATCGGTCACAGCAAAGTTTTTTCGGTTGAAAAGTAAAAACTATCGACCGCAGCAAAGCTTTTTTGCTGCACTGATATTACCTGCGCCTATAGCAGGTGAGAGCTTTTCCGTAATAGAATCCACCCTGCGTCCATGATAGTCTAGTAAGAGGTGCCTCCGGCACCTGCGGACAGGACATCGCATCATGATGCCGCTCGTCCAGAAAGCAAAGGAGGCCATCGATGATCCAGCTTAGTACGACGCAGATTTTTCTTATGATCTTCATCCCGGGGCTCATCACGCAGCTCCTCCGGGCACTGCCGTTTGTGATGTTCGGACGCCGCGCGATTTCGCCGACGATTCGTACACTTGGCGCGACCCTGCCCTTCGCCATCATGGCGGTGCTGGTTGTGTACTTGTTGTTGACTGCCTAGATTGACTTCGGGCTGATCTGCTTGCGTGTCACGAGATTGATCTGTATACTGTCATGAGATTAAAAAGAAAGAAGGTCCGGGGTACCCTCTTTGCACGTCGTGTCCCCCGAACCTCTGGTATCAAAACCATGTTCAGTGTATCA